>CAJWDI010000026.1:0-23489 GCA_913031185.1 uncultured Flavobacteriaceae bacterium
TATTGTTTTTGATATGAATAAAAAGGGTAACTTGATTAAAATCCTTTCAGGAGAACAAATTGGAACAACGGTAAGCTAATTCTAAGAGCATGAACGAAGAAATTGAATTTATTCTTGAAAGCGCAAAAGAAGCGATGGAAAAAGCACTAACGCACCTTGAAAAGCAGTTTGTAAACATCCGTGCTGGAAAAGCAAGCCCTTCAATGCTTGGGAGCGTAACTGTGGATTACTACGGAACACAAACCCCTCTTGCTCAAGTTGCAAACGTGAACACACCT
Source organism: uncultured Flavobacteriaceae bacterium (assembly GCA_913031185.1). Taxonomy (GTDB): domain Bacteria; phylum Bacteroidota; class Bacteroidia; order Flavobacteriales; family Flavobacteriaceae; genus UBA3537. The sequence goes on from CAJWDI010000026.1 coordinate 279, forward strand.
GATGGGAGAACCATTACGGTTCAGCCTTGGGAGAAAAGTATGCTACAAGATATTGAGCAAGCCATTATGGCTGCCAATCTCGGTTTTAATCCCATGAATAATGGTGAAAGTGTCATTATCAACGTGCCACCCTTGACAGAAGAGCGCCGGAAAGAACTCGCAAAACAAGCAAAGTCTGAAGCAGAAGACGCCAAAATATCCATTCGTGGGTCACGAAAAGACGCCAACAATGAGCTAAAAAAACTGAGTGAAATTTCTGAAGACCTAAAGAAAAACACTGAAACGGACATCCAAGAAATGACAGATGCAAAAATTAAAACTGTCGATGCGCTTTTTACAGTTAAAGAAAAAGAGATTCTGACCGTTTAAAGTTATACTTTAAAAAAACAGTAATCCAAAATTACATTTTAACTTTTTTTTAATCATTGTGGGCTGCTTTTATGACCATTAATCAAATGGTTTTCTCTACCTTTAGCCACTTCAAAATTTGGTATGCTCAAATTGTTTTCAACTGGTTTTTGGAATGCTTTAGCGAGGTTAATTCTTCGAAACCGGGTTGTTATTTTGGTTTTGATAGGGCTATTTACAGCTCTTTTGGCTTCTCAATGGGGTAAAATGCGTTTTAGCTATACTGAAGCGAATCTACTGCCTGACGACCACCCCGTAAACCTAGATTACAATCGTTTTCTAGAAATTTTTGGCGAAGAAGGTAACTTAATTGTAATGGGTATTAAAGACCGTCGCTTGTTTTCTGTGGAAAACCTCAACGCTTGGAACCGCTTCTCTAAATCTTTTGAAAAGAATCCCAATGTGGAAACGATTTTAACGCTTCAAGATTTAAAAAAGCTGGTTAAAAATAAAAGAAAGCAACAATTTGATTTTATCCCTTTCATCAAAGACTCTTTAAAAACGGCAAAGGAGCTTGAAGCCGTTACCTCGGCCTTGTTGCAGGACTTTCCGTTTTATGACAACATTCTTTTTAACAAAAAGAGCAATGCGGTTCGCTCAGTGCTCCTATTGGAGAAATCCGTCGTAAATAGTCCCGCTAGAAAGTCTTTCATTGTTGACAGCTTAATCCCGAAGGTTCAAGCCTTTGAAAAACAGTACGGGCTAGACGTTCGAGTGTCTGGAATGCCTTATGCTCGGACCTTAAATTCTCAAAATATAATTGATGAAATTGAAATTTTTCTTATTGCAGCCATTATAATTACATCCCTTATTTTCTTTTTCTTCTTCAGGTCCTACAGAGCCACATTCATTTCAATGTGTGTCGTGATTATTGGAGTAATGTGGACTTTTGGAATTTTAGGTTTTTTAGAATATGAAATCACTGTATTAACTGCATTAATTCCACCACTTATCATTGTAATTGGAGTGCCCAATTGTATCTTTCTCATAAATAAATACCAGCACGAGTTTAACAAGCACGGGAATAAGGCAAAATCGCTGCAGCGAGTCATAACTAAAGTTGGAAATGCAACGCTAATGACCAATACTACAACAGCCTCTGGGTTTGCAACTTTTATCATCACCCAAAGTAAGTTGTTGACAGAGTTTGGAACAGTCGCTTCATTAAGTATTATGGCTATTTTCTGTTTATGCTTACTAATAATACCCATTATTTACAGCTATATGCCAATGCCCAACGAGAAGCATTTGGAACACCTAAACAAACGTTGGATCAATACTTTAGGAAACTGGATAGAAAGAACGGTTAAGCAAAAAAACATCGCTATTTATATAATTTCAGTATTGCTGTTGGCAGCCAGTATCATTGGAATTTATCAAATCAAAACCTCGGGAAGCTTGCTTGAAGACATGCCAAAAAATGCAGAGTTTTATCAAGACATTCAGTTTTATGAAGCTGAGTTTAACGGGGTAATGCCTTTGGAGATCTTAATAAACACCAAACGTAAAAAAGGGGTTTTAAAGCCAGGAAACCTAAAGAGAATGAGCGCGCTTGAGGACCTTATTGTTGAGATTCCCGAGCTGTCCAAGCCCATCTCTATTGTTAGCCTGGTTAAGTATTCTAAACAGGCATTTTACAATGGAAATCCAAAATACTATCAATTGCCTACCGCGCAAGAAAATGGATTCATTTTATCTTATGCGAAAAACTCCACGAATGATCTAGGTTTGTTGAAAAATTATGTCGATTCAACAGGGCAGTATGCACGAATTACAACCTTTATACAAGACGATGGAATGGATCAAATGGACCAAATTGAAGACCGATTAAATAAAGAAATTGCAAAGCTTTTCGATAAAGACCGCTATGAGGTCTCTCTAACGGGAAAAGCTTTTCTCTTTCAAAAAGGGACAAGTTTTTTAATTAAAAACCTAATCCTTTCACTGGCATTGGCCATTTTGCTGATCTCCCTTTTCATGGCCTATTTGTTTCGCTCCTTCAGAATGATTGTAATCTCCTTAACGCCAAACTTGCTGCCGCTACTAATTACAGCTGGTGCCATGGGCTATTTGGGCGTTCCCATAAAACCCTCTACTATTTTGGTCTTTAGCATCGCCTTTGGTATTTCTGTAGACGACACCATCCACTTTTTAGCGAAATACCGTCAAGAACTTATTGCGAACCGGTGGAGTATCAAAAAGTCTGTATTTGCTGCGCTAAGAGAAACAGGAATCAGTATGTTCTACACTTCAATTGTTTTGTTTTTTGGATTTTCAGTCTTTACTTCTTCAGATTTTGGGGGAACAGTTGCTCTAGGTGCGCTGGTTTCTGGCACCTTATTACTGGCAATGATGGCCAACTTACTCTTGCTGCCTGTTCTATTGTTATCACTGGAACGCAGTATTGCCAATAAAAGGGTCCTTAAGGAACCAAGCCTCAAAATAATCCCCGAGAACATCAATTCTTTTGAAGATGACTAAACAATACTTCTAAAATTTTATATTTGTACCTAATTTTATTTAGAGATGATACAAAGTACTGTAGCAGAGTTATTCGAAAGAGAAATAAAACACGTCGATATTGAAGTTAAAGGCTGGGTAAAATCTTTTCGAGCCAATCGCTTTATTGCCTTGAGTGATGGTTCCACTATAAAAACCATCCAATGTGTTGTCGACTTTGAAAATATGGACGAAACCCTTCTCAAGCAAATTACGATCGGTGCAGCTATACAAGTACAAGGCAATTTGGTTGAAAGCCAGGGAAAAGGACAAGCACTAGAAATCCAAGTCTCTAGCATTACTGTGCTGGGTGCTGCCGATCCTGACCTCATTTCTAAGACCATTTTACAACCCAAAAGACACTCTCTGGAATTTTTAAGAGAACAAGCACATCTACGCCCACGCACCAACACCTTTGGCGCTATAATGCGTTTGCGCTCTTCACTGTCTTTTGCAATTCATCAATATTTTCATCAAAATGGATTTAATTATATGCACGCACCAATTATCACTGGTAGTGATGCAGAAGGCGCTGGAGAAATGTTTCGCGTAACGACGTTAGATCCAATAAACCCGCCCCTGACGGAAACTGGTAGTGTGGATTACTCCAAGGATTTTTTTGGAAAGGAAACAAATTTAACGGTCTCAGGCCAATTAGAAGCTGAAACTTACGCCATGGCGTTGGGGAAAGTCTATACCTTTGGTCCGACTTTTAGAGCAGAAAACTCAAACACCTCAAGACACCTTGCTGAATTTTGGATGATTGAGCCCGAGGTGGCTTTTATGGATCTTGAAGGCAATATGGATTTGGCAGAAAATTTCCTTAAATCTGTAATTGGTTATATTTTAGAGCACAACTATGAAGACCTCACTTTTTTGGCGCAGCGCCTAGAACAAGAAGAGAAGTCAAAGCCTCAGAACGAACGCAGTGAAATGGGGCTTATAGAAAAATTAAAATTTGTAGCGGATAATAATTTCAAACGAGTAAGTTATACAGAAGCCATAGATATTCTAAGAAATTGTAAACCGAACAAAAAGAAAAAATTCAAATTCCTCATTGACCAGTGGGGGGCAGATTTACAAAGTGAACACGAACGCTATTTGGTTGAAAAACACTTTAAATGCCCTGTGATTTTATTTGATTATCCTGCCAACATTAAGGCTTTCTACATGCGATTAAATGAAGACGGAAAAACAGTTCGCGCGATGGATATTTTATTTCCAGGGATTGGTGAAATTGTTGGAGGATCGCAACGTGAAGAACGCTTGGAAGTCCTCAAAGAGAAAATGGCTGCACTGGATATCCCTGAGGATGAACTTTGGTGGTATCTGGATCTCAGAACCTATGGAACAGCAGTACACTCTGGTTTTGGCCTTGGTTTTGAGCGTCTGGTAATGTTTGCGACTGGAATGGGCAACATCAGGGATGTCATTCCTTACCCCAGAACTCCTCAAAATGCTGAGTTTTAAATAAAAACAGCAGCGCAAAAATTAAGTAATATTGGATTTTAAAAATCTAAATTGTTTTTTTTAAATTTATACAAACCCAAATGCGCAATGCTAAAGCAACATTTACAATTTAAGCTCTCACAAAAACTGTCTCCTCAACAGATACAGTTGATGAAACTTGTTCAATTGCCAACACAAGCGTTTGAAGAGCGTATCAAACAAGAACTTGAAGAAAACCTAGCACTTGAACGGGGTAAAGAGGATGCTGCAGAAGAATTTGAAGAGGGTTACTCAAACGAAGAATTTGATGACAATACCCAAATAAATACAGAAGACATAAATGTCGATGATTACCTCAGTGACGATGAAATCCCGGACTACAGATTACATGCTAATAACTACAGCTCTGATCAAGACGACAAGTCCATTCCTTACGCCTCTGGAAGCTCATTTACACAGCAACTTACAGACCAACTTAACACCTATCGGCTTGAAGAACAAGAGTATTTAATTGCTAAATTTCTAATTGGAAGTATTGATGACAGCGGCTATATGCGCCGCCCCCTATTAGATTTGACTGATGATTTGGCTTTTACACAGAATATTTATACAGATGTTGAAACCATTGAAAAAGTGCTCAAAGTAGTTCAGCAATTGGACCCTGCAGGCGTTGGCGCTAGAGACTTGCAAGAGTGCCTTTTAATTCAATTGCAAAGAAAAGCACAAACCCCACAAACAGAACTGGCAAGCCTCATTGTTGAAAAAACATTTGAAAAATTTACCAAAAAGCATTATTCAAAACTTCAGAAAAAATTTAATATCACAGAAAATCAACTCAAAGATGCCATTCAAGAAATTGAACGCTTAAATCCCAAGCCGGGGAGTTCTTTTTCAAACAATCTTCGGTCTGTTGAACATGTGGTGCCAGATTTTACAATTAAAATTATTGATGGAGAGTTAAGCCTCACGCTAAACGCCCGAAACGCACCGGAACTCCACATTTCAAAATCTTACAGTGAAATGCTTTTGGGATACAAAGCTTCAAAAGAAAAGTCAAAAGCACAAAAAGAGGCAGTACAATTCATCAAGCAAAAACTAGATGCTGCAAAATGGTTTATTGATGCCATTCGCCAGCGCCAACAAACACTATATGTGACCATGAGCGCCATCATGCAGTATCAAAAAGCGTATTTTTTATCTGGGGACGAAGAGCAATTGCGCCCCATGATTTTGAAGGATATTGCAGATGAAATTGAAATGGACATTTCCACTGTTTCTAGAGTCGCCAACAGTAAGTACGTCAATACACCCTATGGGACCAAGCTCATCAAAGAATTTTTTAGTGAATCCATGACAAACGACCAAGGTGAAGAGGTTTCTACCAGAGAAATTAAAAGCATTTTAAAGACCGTTATTGTAGAAGAGGATAAGAAAAAACCGCTTACCGATGAAAAGCTTGCTAAAATACTCAAAGAAAAAGGCTACCCCATTGCCCGCAGAACGGTTGCCAAGTACAGAGAACAACTAGAGTTTCCTGTGGCAAGACTTCGCAAAGAAATTTAGATTATACTTTTTTAATCACATTGGTAACAATGCCCCAAATAACAAAATCATTTTCGGGTGTTATCTTTATGGGTTTGTACTGTTTATTTTCGGGCTGTAACCAAACTTCATCGCCTTCAACTTTTAGGCGTTTGACGGTAAACTCTCCATCTAAAAAACAAACAGCAATCCTGTTATGGGCGGGCGGAAGGCTCCGGTCGATAACCAAAAGGTCGTTGTCATTAAGACCTGCATCAATCATAGATTGCCCACTCACGCGTGCAAAAAAAGTAGCCTCTTTATTTTTAATAAGCTCCGAGTCTAATGACAGTCGCTCCTGCTTAAAGTCATCTGCCGGGGAGGGGAATCCCGCAGAAATACCCGTATCAAAGTAAATGGCACCTAAGTTGTTTTCTGGCGGCCTTGGCATAAAAAAGGTCAGTGCTTGCTGTGAGTTTTTCGACATTGAACAGTAATTATATCGTTTAAATTGGTGGTGTACTGTGGAGATAAATGCGCCTGCCGCATTTTCCATGTACGGGCTAAATCTTGATTGGCTAATTTTAATTTGGGTGCTGCATATTTTTTGTTGATGTGGTCTATGGCAGACATCAAAGGTTGGTGGCGGGCATCTTCATGGTCAAAGAGCTGCATTTGACGGTTATAAGTGGGTACAATCCCCGTTAAGATAACCCCCGCTTTTTTATAGTGAATGCCTTTTTTATAAATAGAAGTAATGGCTTTAACAGCGCTAGAGCTTAGAACCAAACTCGAATTTGTTGGAAACGGAATACTGACCATTCGGCTGGCGCGGTATTGCGGAAACTGTGTTTTAAACCGATCGCTGCGTAAAAATACAACCAACACATGACAGCTTGACTTTTGTCGGCGAAGTTTTTCGGCGCAACTGCTGGCAAATGTAGAAATACGCTCCTTTAGATCGGCGAGCTCTGTAAGGGTTGTTTCAAAGCTTCGTGTGGTGGCAATGGCGCGTTTGGTTTTTACTTGTTCCATCTCAATTTTAGAGATGCCCTCTAGATCTTTTTTAAGTTTCCATTCGGTAATAGAAAACGATTGCCTTACCCATAAATCCGGAAGCTGAACAAAATCAAAAGCCGTTTTACATTGCTTCTGCGCCAAGCGCTTGTGCAAGGCGTAGCCGATGCCCCAAACCTTTTCAATTGGAGTCCATTTCAATGCCTTAAGGCGCTTCGCTTCAGTATCAATGACATAAACGCCACCCGTTTCCTTTGGAAATTTACGTGCAATCTTATTGGCCACTTTGGCAAGGGCTTTGGTAGGTGCAATGCCTACGCAGGTTGGAATGCCTGTCCATTTTAAAATCCGCTTGCGAATGGAGCCTCCATAAGAATTCAAATCGTAATTATCAAAGCCTTGAAAGTGGAGAAAAGCCTCATCAATACTGTAAACCTCTACCTCCGGCGTGAACTGTTCTAAAATCCGCATAACGCGGCTGCTCATGTCGCCGTACAAAGCATAATTTGAAGAAAAGACTTGTACTTTATTCGTTTTAAAAAAGGATTTGTATTTGAACGCTGGTGCACCCATGGGAAGCCCTAAAGCCTTGGCTTCATCGCTGCGCGCAATCACACAACCATCATTATTGGATAAAACAGCCACAGGCCTCCCCTGTAAGCTGGGGTTAAAAACCCGTTCACAAGACGCATAAAAATTATTACAATCGACCAAAGCAAACATGTTCTAAAGGTACCGCATTTCTGTTTTTTTTAAGCAAAAATTGTAATTTATTTTAATTCAAAAAGCCTCTCCTTAGGTCTAAATTTTTAGTGCAATTTTATTGATTTTTGTGCGCTGTAGTGTTGGATTTATATACCTTTGACGCGCAAACAAAAACCAATTAAAATGAAAATTAGATTTAAGCTATTTACCATTTTTGCACTTTTTTTAATGAAGCATGGTCTTGCACAAATGGTGCAGCCTTTAGATTCCATTACCATAAAATCTTCAAGAATTGATTTGCCTTTTAAGGAAAATTCAAGGACCATCAGCATCATAACATCTGAAACAATCAACGAAAGTCCTGCCACAAACTTAGCGGAGTTACTGCAACAAGAAGCAGGCATCGATATTCGCCGTCAAGGGATTTATGGCATGCAATCTGATCTGTACATTCGTGGTGGTGGTTTTGATCAGACGTTGCTACTAATAGATGGTATTAAAGTGGAGGACCCACAAACAGGCCACCACACCTTAAACATTGCATTGCCCTTAGAGGTCATCAAGCGCATTGAGATTATCAAAGGCCCTGCCGCACGAATTTTCGGACAAAATGCCTTTACCGGAGCCATTAATATTGTGACTAAATCAAATGAATCTATAAAAAATAACGCTGGATTTCAACTGGGCTCTTACAACCAGCAACATGCGGCCACAACCTTGGGAACTAGGGTGGGAACTACCAGCCTTATGGGGCATGCCTCGGTCAACAGTTCAGAGGGGTATCGCTACAATACAGATTTTAACAACCAAAACTTCTTTGTAAAAAGCAGTTTCAATACAGCAGCGAACCCCATTGAGGTCCTCGCTACCTTTTCAGAGAGAAAATTTGGAGGAAATCAATTTTATGCCATCGATGCCAAAGAACAATACGAGGAAACCCAAAGTAGCTTGGTTGGGGTGTCTACAACATTAAAAAAGGGCAATTTAAAACTCAGCCCACAGTTGTATTGGAAGCGGAACCAAGATATGTATCTCTATATTAGAAACAACCCTTCTGTTTATAGAAACTTACATATTTCTAACAAAATAGGCGGGCAAATCAATGCCGCTTATCGCTCAAATATTGGGGTCACAGGCTTCGGGATTGATCTTGCTAAAGTAGAAATGGAGAGCAACCGATTGGGGCATAGAAACCGCTGGATGGGTACGCTTTTTGTAGAACATCGCTTTTCCTTTTTAGACAATGCTCTCGACGTAACACCAGGGGTGTCTGTTGGCTATTTTTCAGATTTTGAAACCAATGCATTTCCAGGAATTGATATTGGATATACAATCAATGAACGCTTTAGGGCTTACGCCAATGCAGGCTATACCTACCGCACCCCAACCTACAACGACCTTTACTATGTGGGCAGCAGAGATGAGGGGAATGAAAACTTAGTGCCAGAAGAGGCAATTTCCCAAGAGCTTGGTTTGAAATATTTTGGAGATAAAATGAGTGCAACTGTTGCCTTTTTTAATAGGGATTCAGATAATTTAATAGATTACACCAAAGACAATGAGGAGGATAAATGGAAGTCCAATAACTTGACAAGTTTAAATACAAGAGGCATTGAAGTTCAACTATCGGCCCCCTTTAAATTGGGGCAGTACAACCAAAGCTTTAACCTTGGATACACCCACTTAAATGAAGATTTAAAAGCGGTTCGTGCTAACTTTTCAAAATACATTATTAATTCCCTTAACCACCATCTTACGGCGCGCCTAAAATCACAGTTTACTAAAAACTTAACACACAGTTTTGTCTATAAATTTGCAGAGCGGGCTACAGGGGAGAGCTACAGTGTGGTAGATGCACAGCTTAAATTACTAATCCCTGGTCTAGAACTGACGGTTACGGCAAATAATATTTTTAACACCAATTATGTCGAAACGGGGATTGTGCCCATGCCAAAAGGCAACGTGTTATTTGGCATTCGGGGGTTTTTCTAAACCAAAATTTTTGGATTAGCTCATTAATAAGTTTATTTTTAAGGAAATTTATAATATGAAAAATAATTCTGAGATAATGTCTGAGGCTAGGGCTGCGCTCAATGGGAAATGGCCTTTTGCTATAGGAACTTTTTTTGTGATGACTTTAATTCTAATTGGCGCATCATTGATACCAATTGCGGGGACAATTTTATCTTTATTGATTACTGGACCATTGGTAGTAGGTGCTGCTTTTTTAGGTTTAAAAATTTATAAAAATGAAGCTGCTGAAACAAATGATTTGTTTTTTGCCTTTAAGCATTCTTTTACAAATTCCGTCTTGGCCTACTTGCTAATGGCGGTATTCATTTTATTAAGATTCCTGTTGCTTATTGTTCCTGGAATAATTGCGTCCTTGGCGTATTCTCAAACCTATTTTATTTTAGCAGAAAACCCATCGATGGATGCTTACGATGCCATACTAAAAAGCAAGACAATGATGCAGGGATATAAATGGCAGTACTTTAAGGTTGGGTTGAGATTATTTGGCCTTGGAATTTTATGTCTATTTACCCTTGGCATTGGTTTCCTATGGTTGGCCCCGTATCAATATGTCGTTTATGCCAAATTTTATGAGGAAATTAAATTGGTAAATGCTTAGTATTTCACTATTTAAAAACTTGATTTACTTTTTCGTATACCATAGAAGACTCCCAGCCACGGTATAAAAGATAATCGGCTAATTTTTTTTTCTTCTTGAGGGCGGATACCCCTGTAATTGAAGCTGCTTTTTTATGTGCTAGACTTTCGAAAGTCTCCTTGTAAGCTGCATCCGAGATTTGTTTTAGTGCGTTGTCAATGAGATATTTTGAAATGTTCCGCTGTTTAAGCTCAGAAGTGAGTCTATGCCTTCCCCACTTTTTGATTTTAAATTTTCCACGAACAAAAGCCAAGGCGAAACGTTCTTCATTTAAATAATCTCCGTCAATTAAGGCCATTATAATTTGATCAGACGCTTCAGGGATCATCCGCATTTCTTTTAATTTTTGTTCTACTTCTTTGTGGCAACGGTCTTGATAGCTACAGTATTTTTGAAGTTTCGAAAGGGCTTCGTCAACAGTATATGATTTCTTAGAATCGTACATTAATTCTTATATGTAATCGCAAAAATTAAATGGGTTCCCGGGCCACTTATTCCAGAAGCAAATGGGCGATAACCTTCGTTAGAAATGTTCTCTAAGGCACTCACAAAAGAAAGGGTGTCGGTAAATTGATATTGCGCTCTTATATTAAAAGTCATCCATGCGGGGGCATATGGATTGCCATTGGCATCAATCGCAAACAAGTGGTTTGAAAGTTCATGTGAGATGTCTTTATTGGTCAAACCAGCGCTGTAATTAATAAAGCCATCTAAGGTAATCTTATTGTGTGTCCAGAGCAGGTGCGCATTCCCAAAAGCAGGAGCAACATGTCGTATAGGGACTTCTGCGTTGTGCGTGTTCTTTTGACGCCCTTTTGTGAGGCTAAATTGAGAGGTGAGCTGTAAATCTTTTGTAAGCTGAGCTTTGAGGCCTGCTTCAAATCCATAGATATTGGCCTGCGCATTGTTTTGTACTGCCTGCACAGCACTGGATACGCCGTCATAATTAATCTCAGTAACCCCATTAATGTTGAAAGCATCTCTTGTCATGGCATTGTCCAAATGCGTATAATAGGTGGACAAATCCAGGAGTACTGAGTCGTTAAAATTAATTGACAAGCCCAATTCGCCTCCATAAGCGTGTTCTGGCTTAAGCTGATTGTTAGGGACCACAACACTGCCAGGTTCAGAGTCAAAAACCTTTCCAATATCATCAATATTTGGAGCTCTGAAGGCAGTGGTTAAATTGAACTTCCATAAAAAGGTTTGGCTTTGCTCCCAAGTAAAGCCTGCCGTACCAGTCAATGCGCTGGTCTGTAAATTGGCTGTTGTAAATGGGAGATCGTAATATTCGTTGTTAGGCGTAAGATCTGTCGCGATAGAAATGTCATTGTAGCGAATCCCGGATTGAAATGTTAACTTTGAGGAGGGTTTGTACTTGAAGCTTAGATAGCTTGCGAAACTTGACCACTGAGCGCCGTCTGGATAACGAGACGCAATATATTGGATGGTATTGGTTTCAATATCTTTAGAAATCCCTACAGAGCCAATTTTATTATGAATAAATTCGGCCCCATAAGATAGGTTGGACGCATCCGATAATGATTTTTCTAAATCTAGGTTTAAAGACAGGGCTTCAACCGTTTCTGTTCTCGTTTTCCGATCGTTAGCCTCAAATTTTCGGCTGATCCGACTTTCTTCGAAATTTTGATACGCCAAACTGGACTTTATTTTGTCGTAAAATGGGGAGCGACTGCTAAGCTTTGTCAACTGAAAGTTGGCTAAAAACCATTGTTGAGGACCATAATTCCATTCAGAAAACTGTAATGCATTAGGATTGTCTGATTGCATAAGTGTCAGGCGGTCGTAACGCGGAATGTTTGAGGTAGTTGCGAAATGAAGGCCCAGGTCAAATGCAACGCTTTCACTGGCCTTATAATAAATTTTTTGGGCGGCATGAAATTGACTAAAATTTGTTCCCTTTTGAAGTAAGGGTTCGTGATTAGGCATTAGCATGTCTTGGTCATTGCGCGGACTCACATAAAATGGAGTTAAATAAGCATCATTGTTGGTTTTGCCCATTTTTAAGTCCCCAAAATCAGAATAGCTTAGACTTGAGTGAAATCCCCAATTTTTTAATCCCAGATTTATTCCAAACTGCAGCGTCCTCTCATTGTTAGCCGAAGCATAGCGCAAATTGCTTTTGGAAGAGATCTCGGGGGTTCCTGATGAGGAGAGCGCTGGAGTTGTCGTATAAAAATTCATAACGCCCCCAATCGCATCACTCCCGTAAATAACAGATCCTGCGCCTAAAATAACTTCGGTGTTCTGAATGTTAAAAGGATTTATGGAAATTATATTTTGAACATTTCCGCCCCTAAAAATTGCATTATTTACTCTAACGCCATCTACCGTGATTAAGACGCGATTGGTAGAAAATCCACGAATCATTGGGCTGCCTCCTCCCAGTTGACTTTTTTGAATAAAAACCCTACCTGTATTAGCGAGTAAATCTGCGGAAGTTTGAGGATTGATCATTTCAATGTCGTTGGCGTTGAGGCTTATAATCTTTTGGGGAACTTCCTTTTTACTTTGCTCGAACTTAGAGGCAGAAATCACAATTTCATTCAGATCTGTAGCTTTTGGAGTTAAAAAAATGGTGTCATTGAGCTTTGACTTTAAGCTAGATTTTCTACGGTAGGATAAATGCTGAAAGTAAATGCGCTCAAAACTTTGAAAACGTACAATTGAGACTTTACCGTCTATGTTGGAAATCTTTGTTTTGGTCTTAACCAAATTATAAACAGCAACTCCCGGAATGGGCTCCAAGCTTGTCGCATCAACCACCACAACCTTCTGTGCGGATACGGTACAAATAAAAAAGCCTACAAAAAAAATGTAAAAATACTTTATCATTAACTAAATACCTGGTTTAAAATGACAAGAGATTTTGGAGACTTGAAGCCTTGCAAATGTAATTTAAAATACAGTAAAATCATATTTAACAACTCTAGCTTTTGACCAGAATTCAATGGTTCAATTCGATTGTTATCAAATTCCATACCTAAGATTGAATTAAACAAAATTAATTTAGAGCCAGAAATACAATAACGCCCTGAACTTTCAGCTTGATAGTGCCCTGCCTCTAAATTAAAAAAGGGAAGGTTTGAGTTTGAAAGTTCGGGGGAAACTCCGACGTATTTTGTCAATCCCATTAAAAATTGGTGGTGAAAAATACTATTGTGAACCACGGTGTCAAACCACAGCAACGCAGTTTCAATATAGGTAAACAGCTCAATATTGGGCGCTTCTTCCTTAAGCACCATTGTTAATATTTCTGCTAAAAAAACAACAACTGTTGACTTTAAAATATCAGTGTGTAAAGTGCCATATGCTCGCTCTAAGCGGACATTTTTGATGTAATGTAAGTCTCTGTTGTTTTTATAATCAATTTCCAACTGAAGTAATGATAGTGGTTGAAAATATGCAGGTTTTATCTTTGTTTTTTTGGAAGAAAAAGTTCCTTTTACTAAGAAAGAAACCACACCGTTGGAAGCCGTGTAGGCCCTAACAATAAGATCGTGGTCTTTGTACTTCAACTTTGACAGAATAACCGCTTTTGTAGAGATAATCATTGGCGAATGAGCATGATCTTTAAAACTTTGGTTTCTAAATTTTCCAAATCTGAAATAAGCACTACATAAACTCCAGAAGCCACCTTGCGGTTGGCTAAGTTTTTTCCATTCCAATAAGCCGTCCCTCCATCTATTTCTAAATTATAACCCTTGAAACGTAGATTGGTATTGGACTGGGCTTCAGCTACTAGGTTTCCTGTAACATCTGTTATTTTGATATTCACATTATCGCTCAGATTTTTAATCTTTACTTTATCAATTAGTATATTAAATTCTGGCCTTACGGGATTGGGGTAAGCGTAAGCTTCATCAAGTGAACTTAAAGGGCTGGAACCCCCTGCATTGAAAGCCACCAAGCCCCTATTGGTGCCAAAATAAATTTTCCCATTATTTTCATTCTGAACCATTGATGTGACAGTATTTGAGGGTAGTGGGGAATTCTCTTCTGTGAAATGATAAATTGTATTTTGTCCATCAGAACTTAAATAAAAAACTCCCGAGTCCGCCGTCGATATCCATTTATTATTCGACCCATCCACAACAATTTCGGTTATAAACTGGAGTTCCAAAAGTTCTTTGGGGATCCCGTCTTCCAAAATAATAATTGGTGATGTTGTCAAAACCTCCTCTGTGAAAAAATTAGTGGTGTTGTACAATAGCCTGAGCCCTTTGTAGGTGCCAATCCAAAGTATATTATTGTTGTCAAAAGCCAGTGCCTTTATGTAATCAGAAGGAAGGTTTCCGATGTCTTCACCTGACAAGCTCCTTAAAGAAGACACCCCTTGATTTACGTCGAAACCTATCAGTCCAAAAAAATACGAGCCAATAAAAATCTTATCTTGATTAATGACGATATCAGAAAAACCTAGATTTCCAGAAGGATCGGGGATCAGCGAGGTAAAATCATAGGAGGTCCACTGCCCATTTGAGTATTTGTTGAGCGGGCTGTCAACCCTACCGTTAAGGACCCATAAATTGCCAGAATCATCAAAAGTGTTTCCCAGAGTCAAGTTATATGTGTTGACAAATTGATCCAATGTGCTATTAGTGGAGTCAAAAAGAGGGCCAATGCCTTCTTGACTGAATTTTATAAGACCGCTGTAATAAGACCCTACATAAAAAACAGATGGGTCAAACGGGTCTACAGACATATGCGAAAGATAATAAGGCTCTTGGACTTGAGCGCTAATGGTATCGTAGGCAATATTTTGCCATTCGTTGTTAATATAACGGCTTATCCCCGTCCGTTTTATACCACTGGAAAAATTATAAAACTGAGAGTATCCCCCCGATAAAATCCAAAGGCTTTCATTAAATTCTTTAATTGAAAAAATGTTATTAAGAAGGGGTCCATCTGGATGAATTTCTTCAAAGACATCACCATCACTTAAAGCAGTGCTGAGAACGCCAAAGCCTGATTTCCCTAGTGTTAAGTTGTTTTTTGTGCCAATATAAACTTGGTCCTCGTAAATCAATGAACACGACAATAGCCCTTGGTATTGAGGGGGAGGCGATAGGGTCCTTATCAGATTAAAATTTGTGTCGTAAATATTGATTGTGTCTTCTAGAGTAGTAATAAAGTGTTGATTGGAAAAATACACACTAAGCGGCGGTGCGGAATCAACAAGAAGTGGTGTTAAGGAATTGTCATTATTTAACCTCGATGTGATCCCGGATGTGGAGGTGACTATTAATTGACTGTCATTGGATGCTAGAAAAATAAAGTCTGCGGCAACAGCACTAAACCATTGCTGATAATCAATTAAATTTGGGTTACTTAGGCTTATTGATTTAATCCCTTCATTGTTACCACAGTTGGCATAAATCGTATTGTTTTGAATCGCTGTTTGTTTAACCGGAATTTGATTGCCAACACTTCCTATGTAAAAGGTGTCTCCAAATTCTAAGTTGTCAAGTTTGTAAACAGAGATGCCATAATTTGTTGCAATATAGAGGACGTCCTGGTATTCATTAAAATGATTTATTTGTTTATTCTCCGGCGGTATGGTTGTTTTATTGATAATATCTACAACGCTTAACACCTCTTTGGTGGCTTCATTAAAAATTTCTATGAGGCCGTTTTCGTAGCCAATAATCAATAATTGATAATTCGTACTGTAATGAAATGTTGAAATCAAGTCTCCAGATAAGCCCTCAATTGTAGTAATTGTTTCTAAGTCCTGAGACACAATGTCATAAGAAAAAATTGCATTATCCGCTGAGGCATAAATTTTGCCATTTGCATAAACAACTTCGGAGGTGTTCAAGTACGAAAAATAACCTTCCCAGGTTTGAGAAAAACTAAATAATGCGAAAAACTGTAAAACAAGAACTAAATATTTTTTAAAATTTTTCAATAGATGTTTATTTTGAATATTTGAACCTTGATCTAAAAATTTGTTTGTGCCTACTGCGGCGGCTTGGCGGCAAGAATGGTAATTCAATAAATACCCAAGATAAAAAAGCCAAAAACAATATCAAAGAAAAGATCCCTATAAACATTAACAGCGGTGTATCGGCTCTAAACAACTTCAAAGCAACGAAAACCTGAATTACTGGAAAATGATAGATGTAAATTCCGTAGGTAAAATCTCCATATTTCCCAAAATTATTTAAAAACTGAAGGGTGTAGGCCAAATAAAAGACCATAACCCCATAAGTGATTGGCTTTAAAATTTGAGTGTTAAAAATATACTGCTCCATAATGAAAAGAAATAAACACGGCGCAATAATATAGTGCTTCCAATCGAAGAGGAAATCGAACTTTTTATACATTAAAATCCCCGAAGCAAAAAAGGCAAAAGCTCCAGGCAGTTGTTTGGCGATTCTGTAATTGTCATGCGCCATAAAGAAATTAAAATAGGCTATAGACGCAATATATGTGATGATGATTATGATGTAAAAGTTAAACCTCATCTTCTTTGATAGCCAATAAAGTATCGGTAAAGAAAGATAAAATGCTTCTTCAATTTTGATGGTCCATAGCGCTCCATTTACAACGCATATTTTCTGAGACTCAAAAACACCAGGCAAGCATGGTTCTAAATAATTTTGAAATGTAAGATTGGCGGCTAAATACCTCCAAAATTGTCCGTTTAAAAAATAGTTCGACACCGTGTTTGTCGAAAGGAAAAAAAGAAAAATTGCACACAATAAGATGACTGTAATATATCCTGGTAAGAGCCGTCTAAGGCGTCTAGAAATGTAATTTTTAAGACTTGCGCTGTTTTCATAGCTTTTGGCAATTAAAAACCCGCTGATAATGAAGAATCCATCAAGTGCCAACCTACCATTTATGTAAACCATATAAGGCTGAAAAGATTGAATAGAAAATAACTCTATGAAGTGAGCGATTAGAATTGTCATTACAAAAACAATTCTCAAAAAATCGAAGTTATTAATATTAACGTTCCTCAAAACCGATCATTTCATCAAATATATTTATATCTAACGACAAAACCTGCCATTATTATATATAAACAAAAAAAGCTACTGATAGGGCAGCAGCTTTTTCTAATTTTGACTAAAAAGGATTAAACAACACCTTGCGCCAGCATGGCATCTGCCACCTTTACAAAACCAGCAATATTTGCACCTTTAACATAATCAATATAACCTGTTTTTGGGTCTTTCCCGTATGCGATACATTTATCGTGAATATTTCCCATGATGTCCTTAAGCTTTTCATCAACTTCATCGCGGGTCCAGTTATATCGCAATGAATTTTGTGTCATTTCCAAACCAGAGGTTGCAACACCGCCAGCGTTGGATGCTTTTCCTGGAGCAAATAATATTCTTGCCTTTTGAAAAACAGCAACCGCCGCTTTGGTAGATGGCATATTCGCACCTTCGCTAACACAAATACAGCCATTTTTAAGAAGTGTTTCTGCAGCTGAACCACTCAATTCATTTTGAGTTGCGCAAGGCATTGCAATATCACACGGTTGATCCCAAGGGGTTTTCTTTGCAAAAAACTGGGCATTGGGATAAGTTTCAATATAAGCGCTGATACGGCCGCGCTGAGTGTTCTTTAACTCCATAACGAAAGCCAATTTTTCTTCGTTGATACCCTCTAAATCTAAGATATAACCCGATGAGTCTGAAAGCGTAATGACTTTCCCCCCGAGTTGAATGATTTTTTCTGCGGCATATTGAGCGACATTACCAGACCCTGAGATACACACTGTTTTACCCTTGATGTCATCCCCTTTAGTTTGCAGCATTTTTTGTGCGAAATAAACCGTGCCATAGCCTGTAGCTTCGGGGCGAATTAAAGACCCCCCCCAGGTCATCCCTTTCCCAGTCAAAACACCCGTGAATTCATTTTGTAATTTTTTATACATCCCAAACAAGAATCCTATTTCTCGCCCACCTACACCAATATCGCCAGCCGGGACATCGGTATTTGGCCCAATATGACGAAATAATTCACTCATAAAGGCATGGCAAAAGCGCATAATTTCGTTATCGCTTTTCCCTTTAGGATCGAAATCACTTCCCCCTTTGCCCCCCCCCATTGGTAGGGTCGTAAGGCTATTTTTAAAGACTTGTTCAAAGGCCAAAAACTTTAAAATGCTCATATTTACTGAGGGGTGAAAGCGCAATCCTCCTTTATATGGGCCTATGGCCGAATTCATCTGAACACGATAGCCTCTATTAACTTGTATTTCTCCATCATCGTCGACCCAGTTGACTCTAAACATGATGGCGCGTTCGGGCTCTACCATGCGGAGTAAAATATTTTTTCCGTGATAAATATCATTTTGAATAATGTAGGGAATAACAGTTTCCGCAACTTCTTCAACGGCTTGCAAAAATTCTGGCTCTAGACCATTTCTTTGTCGCACTAAATCTAAAAACCCATCAACTTTGGGTTTTATTTCATTGGGTTTTAAAATCATAACAAACTTTATTTATAATACAAATATATAATTTCTTAAAAAACAATTGAAAAAAAATGTATTTCATAATTTTCAAATGATTTAAGACCCTTTTTTTGCGAATAATTTAAAATTTTCTGGTTTTAGCTTTCCAGTGCTTGTTTTAAATCGGCTATCAAATCATCGGCATCTTCAATGCCTACACTTAATCGAATCAAGGAGTCTACAACCCCTGTTTTTTCGCGAACCTCCTTTGGAATACTGGCATGGGTCATACTGGCTGGGTGTCCTGCTAAAGATTCAACTCCTCCCAAAGATTCCGCTAAGGTAAAGACCTTTAAACGTTCTACAACTTTAATGGTCTCTTCAAAATTATTCCCTTTGGTAGTAAAGGACAACATCCCGCCAAAATCATTCATTTGGTTTACTGCGACTTCATGATTTGGATGCGTCACCAACCCAGGCCAATAGACTTTTTCAACTTTTGGATGTTGTTGTAGAAATGTAGCGACGGCCCGTCCATTCTCGCAATGGCGTTGCATGCGTACGTGTAAGGTTTTGATTCCTCTTAACACCAAAAAACTGTCCTGTGGTCCACAAACAGCCCCACTGGCGTTTTGTATAAAGTACAATTGGTCAGCCAGCGCCTTGTCCTTGACAGCCAGTGCGCCCATTACAACATCACTATGCCCGCCCAAGTATTTGGTAGCAGAATGCATCACAATGTCCGCCCCCAAATCCAAGGGTTGTTGTAAATAGGGGGTTGCAAAAGTATTGTCGACCGCCAAAAGAATACCGCGCTTTTTGGCAATCGCAGACACCGCTTTGATATCAATAATGTTTAACATGGGGTTGGTGGGGGTTTCAACCCATATCAATTTGGTTTTAGGAGTAATGTGCTGCTCAATTTGATCGTGGTTGTCCATGCCAATGAAGTGAAATTTAATTTGAAATTTTTCAAAAATCTTGGTGAACAATCGGTAGGTACCACCATATAAATCATTCGTGGAAACCACTTCATCCCCGGGCTGTAACAATTTAACCACTGCGTCAATGGCCGCTAAACCTGAGCCAAAAGCCAAGCCATAATTGCCATTTTCTATACTTGCAAATGATTTCTCAAGTGCATCTCTTGTAGGATTGTGCGTACGAGAATATTCATAGCCTTTATGGCCCCCAGGTGTGGTTTGTGCATAGGTCGAAGTTTGATAAATTGGCGGCATCACTGAACCGTAAGCTTTGTCTGGTGATTGGCCCCCATGGATGGTCTTTGTGTTAAATTTCATTGGTAAATTAATTACTGGTTTACGGAGAAATGATTTTCTTTGTAAAAATAACGAAACAAACCCATGAAAAAAATCTATTCCCTTAAAACTTGCAGCACTTGCCAGCGCATTATTAAAGACCTTGACCTCTCCAAAGAATTCGTACATCAAGACGTCAAGACAACCCCTATTTCGGCATCCGATTTGGAGGGGCTCAAAGCCTTGTCTGGAAGTTATGAGTCCCTGTTCAATAAAAGAGCAAAGCTTTACAAAGAAAAGGGGCTCAAAAACAAAACATTAAAAGAAGCCGATTACCGCCAATATATTTTAGAACACTACACCTTTTTAAAACGTCCTGTACTTGTCATTGAAGAGCAAGTTTTCGTGGGGAATAGTCGCGAAACTATAGTGGCTGCAAAATTAGCTTTGCCCCATGCATAATCGTAAAGCTGCTCTTGTCGCGCTGATTCTGGTCCAACTGTTTTACGGATTGACCTATACCTTTGCCAACGACGTCATTGTGGGTGGGTATATCAAACCTTTTGGTTTTATCTTAATAAGGGTGTTGTGTGGTGGGATATTGTTTTGGCTCTTTGGACTTGTAACACCTACTAAAAAAATTGACCCCAAAGACTTCCCTAAGTTAATTGCAGCAGCATTTTTTGGGGTGGCACTTAATATGCTGGCTTTTTTTAAAGGATTAGAATATACAACGCCGATTAATGGGGCTGTGATTATGATTACAACGCCCATCATCGTTCTCATCCTGTCGGCAATTCTTCTCAAAGAGCCTATAAAAAAAACAAAGGTCTTTGGGGTTTTTATGGGGCTTTCTGGGGCATTAATTTTAAGTCTTTATGGCGAATCCTCTGAAAATGGCGCCAATATTTTGCTGGGTAATTTTTTGGTGTTTGTTAACGCCAGCTCTTACAGCTACTATTTAATTCTCATCAAAAAATTAACTGCTAAATACCACCCCTATGACTTTATAAAATGGTTGTTTTTGTTTGGGTCCTTGATGGTGCTGCCATTTGGTTTTCATGAAGTTGTGGTGGTACAGTGGTCAACATTACCAAATTATATTTGGTTTTCAATAGGCTTTGTTATTGTATTTGCCACGTTTGGCACCTACTTACTTAACCCCTTGGCTTTGTCCAAGTTAAAAGCCACAACGGTCAGTACATTTGTATACCTTCAGCCTATTTTTGCGGGACTTTTTGCCATCGCTATGGGTAGTGACACACTGGATCTGATTAAATTATGTGCGGCTGTTTTAATTTTTATTGGTGTATATTTAGTCTCTAAAAATCACAGTCTTGACCACTAAGATTCACAAATCTATTGGGGCCGTTGATGCTTCTTTTTTAAAGAAGATCAACCCCCAGAACAATGTCTACTTTTCAAAAACATTGCTACATAGTTTTGAAGTCTCAAACCCCAAAATTGAAATGCGTTATGTCTGTGTTTCAGACCACGACAATCCCCAAGCGTTGGCATTGGTTCAAATTGTTGAATTAAGCGTGGATGTGATTTTGAAAAACATCAAGGCAACTGCTTTATCGCGGTGTCTTTTAAGCCTCTTGCTTTGGAAAGAGCATATAAAAATCATGTTTTGTGGGAATGTTTTTTTGAGTGGGGAATATTGCTTGAGTTTTTCTGAAAAAACAAAACGGGAAAAGGCTGTAAAGGAAATTGGGCGGGCCCTAGACACCATCTCGAAATCGGTCAACCCGCTCCATGCTATTTTCATCAAAGATTTTGAAAAAAAGGCTTTGGATTATTCGCAAGGGTTTGAATCCTTTGGGTTTACAAATATTAAAGTAGAACCTAATATGCTAGTGCATCTAAAACCTGAATGGAAAAGTTTTGAGGATTATAAAGATGCGCTAAAATCAAAATACAGGGTCAAAGCGAATAAAGCCGACTCTAAAAGCCAGGCGCTAGAGGGTCGATTCATGTCGAAAAATGACATTGAAAGCGCCCAAAAAGCACTACAAAATTTATATCAAAACACCATTGATAACGCCAATTTTAACGCCCAAGTGCTGAACCTAAAAACCTATATTGAGCTAAAAAGTTTTTATAAAGATGATTTCATCGTAAAAGGCTATTTCTTAGATGGCGAAATTGTAGGTTTTTTATCTGCATTAAAAAACAGGTCGCATTTAGATGCGCATTTTATTGGATTGAACTACCGATTAAATAAAGCCCATGCCATCTACCCCAGAATTCTCAATGATTATGTTAGAATCGGCATCGAGAACAAAGTTTCTGTCATTAACTTGGGGAGAACCGCCTCAGAAATAAAAACCACCATAGGTGCTGTACCGCTTGATTTGAGCTGCTATATCAAACATAAAAGTCCGTTTATAAACGCATTGGTACGTCCATTTTTTAGGAGAATTCAAATCAAAAGCTTCAAACAGCACAGCCCTTTTAAATAGTAATCGCTTTTCTGTATCTTTGATGCAAATTTTAAGCCAACAGAATGATACAATCCATGACGGGTTATGGCAAGTTTGTTCTTGAACTGCCTTTAAAAACCATTCGCGTCGAAATTCGTGCGCTTAACAGCAAATCGATTGATTTGAACTTGCGGATGCCCTCTGACTATCGCAGCAAAGAATTAGAGCTTCGCAAGATTATTGGCGCGGCCCTCGGACGCGGTAAAGTCGATGTATCGCTAAATGTTGAGAAAAGTAAATCCGAAAAGGCGGCTAAAATTAACCTTGCTGTTGTCCAAAACTATATTCAGCAGCTCAAAGACATAGCGCCCACAGATTCGGTCTTAGAATTGCTGAAAATGGCTGTTAAAATGCCTGATGCCTTTGGTGCGGAAAAAGAAGAAATAGATGCAGAGGAATGGTCTCAAATCTTGAATGCGGTGGCAAAGGCTTTGGAGGGACTTAAAGCCTACCGGAGCGATGAGGGTCAAGTGCTTTTAACTGATTTCACAGCGCGGATTAAAACCATAGAAAGCCTTTTGAAAAATGTCGGAAAAATGGATTCTGAGCGGATTGTAAATATGCGAAAACGACTTGGTAAAGGGGTTGCAGAATTTAAAGACGGTTTGGATCAAAACCGTTTTGAGCAGGAATTAATTTATTACATTGAAAAACTGGACATTACAGAAGAAAAGGTAAGGCTTCAAAACCACTTAAATTACTTTATAAAGACGCTAAATTCTGTAGATTCAAATGGAAAAAAATTGGGCTTTATAA
>CAJWDI010000027.1:0-22036 GCA_913031185.1 uncultured Flavobacteriaceae bacterium
CCTACATTGAACGCGCCAAAAAAAACAAAGCCAAAATCAAATATATTTTTGAAACGCACATCCACGCCGATTTTGTTTCTGGCCACTTAGATTTGGCAAAAAAAACTGGGGCAACCATTGTTTTTGGCCCCAACGCAAACACCCATTACGATTGCTACAATGCGGTAGATGGAGAGACCTTTAAAATTGGCAGCCTAACCTTGAAAGTGATGCACACCCCAGGCCATACGCTCGAATCCGTCAGCTATTTATTGATAGATGCCGCCGGAAAAAATCATGCACTGTTTTCTGGGGATACGCTTTTCCTTGGCGATGTTGGAATTCCAGATGTGGCCCAACAATACAAAGGCCTTAGTAAAGAAAAATTAGCAGAAATGCTATTTGATTCTTTGCGTTCTAAAATTATACCTCTAGAAGACAATATTACTTTATATCCTGCACATGGTGCGGGTTCTGCCTGTGGCAAAAACATGAGTAAAGACACCATTGGAACACTTGGAGATCAAAAGAGCTCTAATTATGCGCTACGCGCCGATATGACTAAAGAAGAATTTGTAAGTGAAGTTCTAAAGGGAATTGGTTCACCACCCCCCTATTTTATCGAAAACATTTTATTAAATAAAACAGGGTATACGGACCTTGATGTGGTTTTATCAAAAAGCAACACCCCTATATCTATTGAGTTGTTCGAGAAATTAGCACAAAAAAAAGGAAACTTAGTCCTAGACGTAAGAACCCAACAAGAATTTGTGAAAAGTCACATTCCTGGAGCGCTTTTTATTGGTCTTAATGGTGGTTTTGCTCCTTGGGTGGGCGCGCTCATTTCAGACATCAATCAGCCTATTTTGTTGGTGGTTCCAGAGGGGCGTTCCGAAGAAGCCATCACAAGACTGGCCCGAGTTGGATATGACAAGAGCCTCGGCTATCTGGATGGCGGAATGGAGGCTTGGATCCAGGCTGGGAAAACAACGGAACAAATCACATCCATAACAGCAAAAGAATTTGAACAGCGATTCAACACCAAGTCCATCGCCGTTTTAGATGTTCGAAAAGATGGAGAATACAACAGCGCACATTTAGAAGGGGATCATATAGAGCACCTTTCGTTGGATAGCATTCACCAAAAAATACAGGGAATTGAGAGTCAAAAAACTTACCATGTTTATTGTGGTGGAGGGTACCGTTCGGTCATTGCAACTTCTATTTTAAAAGCCAATGGATTTTCCAATGTTATAGATATTGCGGGCGGTTTTGCAGCCCTTAAGAAAACACAGCTACCATTGGTCAATAGGGTTTGCAACGCCTAGTAAAATCTTTAAAAGTTTGCTATATAATTTCGGCACTCAGCCCGGCTTCGAGCAATTTAGAACAGCGAGGCTTTAAATCACTGTAGGGACCTGTTTTGACGGTGCATTTCCCTTTGTAATGGACAAGAATTGAACATTGCTCGGCTTGTTCATAACTGTGGTTACAAGTGGCCACCAAAGTTTCAATGACGTGGTCAAAAGTATTTACGTTATCATTAAACAATACAATCTCATTGAAATTATCATTTAAACTTGAAACATCAATTGCCTCTTTAACTTCTTCTTTTGCAGCCATTATTGTTTTTTAAATTTTAGTGCCACCCAGTCGTTCCTAAAAATTTGCGCTTCAAAACTTAAATTAGAATACTTGCAAACCGCTTGGATTTTTGGGATGTCTTCTTTGTAAAACCCACTCAAAAATAAAAAACCATTTGCATTTAAACAAGTGGCATATACAGGAATGTCATTGAGAAGAATATTGCGGTTGATATTGGCAATGATGACATCAAATGCTTGGGCTTTTAATAAGCTTGCGTCTCCCTTCAGGACACGGATGTTTTGACAAGAATTACGGCGAATGTTTTCGAGACTGTTTTGATAACACCATTCATCAATGTCAATAGCCTCTACTGAGCTGCTTCCTTTCTTTTCTGCTAAAATGGCCAAGACAGCCGTACCACATCCCATATCCAAAACAGATTTATTTTTTAAATCTGTATCCAACATAAACTGAATCATCATGTGGGTGGTTTCGTGATGTCCGGTTCCAAAACTCATTTTAGGTTCAATGACAATGTCAAATTCGTGACCCGCTGAATCATGAAAAGGAGCTCTGATGCAACAACGCCCATCTACTATAATGGGTTTAAAGTTGGCTTCCCACTGGGCATTCCAATTGACTTGTTCGATTGCTTCAATACGATAGCTGATAGAGAATTCGTCGGTTTCTAAAATCTGTAAGGTTTCTAAAATACTGCTATAATGGTCTTTTTCTTGAATGTAGGCTGAAAGCCCATCTGAAGTTTCAACAAAACTTTCAAAACCCACAACACCAAGCTCAGCCATGAGAATTTCATTACCAGGAACTTGGGGGGAAACCTCAAAATGATAAGCAATATAAAGTGGGGTGGTCATGAGTTAAAACGCATTGACAATGGCAGTAAAATGTTCTGCATCGAGAGCAGCACCTCCAATCAAGCCTCCATCCACATCTGTTTTTGAAAAAATCTCTTCGGCATTGGACGATTTAACACTTCCGCCATAAAGAATAGAAACAGAATCTGCAAGATTTTGGGAGTAGGTATTGGCCAATGTTTTTCTTATAAAAGCATGCATATCTTGTGCTTGGGCTGGAGTGGCTGTCTCGCCTGTACCAATGGCCCAAACAGGCTCATAAGCCAAAACAATTTGACCCCAAGCAGCTTCAGGTAAATGAAAAAGGGCTTTTTTAATTTGACTTTCTACCACAGAATTTTCATTTCCAGACTTACGGTCTTTCAATTCTTCTCCAAAGCAAAAAATGACGCGCATGTCATGCGCCAAAGCGGTATCCACTTTTTTGGCCAGTAAATCATCCGATTCGTTAAAATAGGCGCGGCGTTCGCTATGGCCTAAAATAACCGTTTCTACCCCAATACTTTTCAACATAGCTGCACTGATCTCACCGGTGTAAGCACCACTTTCAGCAAAGTGCATGTTTTGAGCTGCCACTTCAATAGAGCTGCCTTTGAGCGCATTGATAGACGCTAAAAGATTGGTAAACGGCGGGGCTATGATAACCTCAGTATTAGAATGTTTATGTTGACTCAGGAGGTTAGCAACTAATATTTCTGAATCTACATAGTCTTTATTCATTTTCCAGTTTCCGGCAACAATTTGTTTTCTCATTTTAAATATTCTATTAGGTTTTTATCAGTTGTTTCAATTGCTCTGTATACGGCGATGCCACCTTCCGGATTCACAACTACAAAGCGCGGAATCCAGTCCAAGTCTAAAAATGTTCCCATGGGACCTTTCCAACCCGATGACATAAAATAATGATTGCCCTCTAGCGCATAGCGGTCAATTCCTTTTTTCCAAGCTTTTGCAGATTTATCTAAAGACAGAAAAATATAAACCAGCTCTGGGTGTGCGGCTTGAAGTGCTTTTATTTGTGGAAGACTCTCTATACAATCTTTACACCAAGAGGCCCACACATCAATAAAAATCGTTTTTCCAACATTTTGATCCAAAATGGTTTCAAAGGAAACGGAGTTACCATCTAATGCTTCAAAGGTGTCCGCTAGGGCGGCCTCTGAGAAAGTTGTTTTAGGAGCCGATTGACAATTTAAAAGGGCATTGATGCAAAGTAAAAGTAAGACGGCTTTTTTCATATCAATTGAATTTTATTTTTGGGTTTAAATACGCGTATATCAAATCAACAAAAATATTTAGAATGACAAAGATAGTGGCAATAATTAAAACAGCCCCCATTATTACGGGCAAATCTAAGGTATTTAGGGCGTTTACAATTTCTTTGCCCAAGCCGTTCCATCCAAAAACATACTCCACAAAAACAGCGCCTGCCAACATGGATGCAAACCACCCTGAAATGGCGGTAACCACAGGACTCAAGGCATTTTTAAACGCGTGCTTGAACAATACTTTTCTGGGACCAAGTCCTTTGGCTTTTGCGGTTTTAATATATTCTTGGCTATAAACTTCCAACAAAGAATTTCGCATCAATTGAGACACCACTGCTAAAGGTCGAATGCCCAAAACCAAAGCTGGCAATATTAAGTTTTTTAATTGTAAACGATTGGCTTCTCCAAAATCATCGAGTTCATACAAACTTCCAGTCATTTCAAGGCCTGTATATTCATGCCAAACAAATCCAAAAATCCAGGCGGCAATAATGGCTGTAAAAAAAGAAGGTAAACTCATGCCAAGCGTGCTGATGACCAAGATGCTTCGATCCTGCCATTGGTCTTTATAAAGGGCCGACACAAGCCCAAAGAAAAGCCCTAGTACAAGGGCTATGCTAATCGAAGCCGCGGCCAAAATAAAAGTATTTGGAAGTGTTTCCTTTAGGATTTGAGTAACTTTTTTACCTTGTTTTGTAAAGGACCGACGCAAAAATGGATATTTGATAACCCAAGTTCCGCTGTGTAGTTTTATCAAACGCATGAACGTATAATTACCAGATTGTAAGCTGGTGTAATGGTCTGGACTGTGCCAGTGAAAAGACAGTGGAGAAAGGTCGTTTAAATAGTATCCGTATTGAGTTGAAAGTGGTTGATCAAACCCATATTTTTTTTTAACAATGGCCAATTGTTCTTGATCTTCATTTTGACCCAACATCATCCGAGCAGGATCGCCTGGCAATACATTGAAAAGAAAAAAAACAACGGTGAGCACTCCAAAAAGGGTGAGCAGGGTGTTGGCTGTTTTTTTTAAAAGATAGATTCCCAAAATTACAATACTAAATCTTCAATGTCGTTCCAATGGACTTTTTGTTCGACGGTGCCTGTATTAAGTTGTAAAACTCCAGGGTTGGCACGAACGACTGTTTTTAGCGCTTTTTCATCACATAAGTAGAATTCAAAATTCAAGTCGTAATCAGAAATAATTCTTTTTTTGACCGCCTTGCCTGAAGCACTCAATCCAATGACGGTATAGCCTTTGCCTAGGGCTGCATCAGAAAATGCTTTTAATTTCTTCAAGCCCGCAACCTCAGCAGTGTCTAAATTATAGGCTACAATTATCAGCAGACGCGGTTCGGCTAAAAAGAATTGTGTTAAATCTTCTGTATCGGTTTCAATTGAAAAATCTAAAATAGAAGGCTGATACCCTTCGGAAATGATTTTGGTTTCAACACCAACATAGGTCCCATCGATATTTGGATAGGAACCGTTGGTAACAACTTCTTGTAACTGACCATTAACCTCAAAAGTCCATTTAAATTCCTGGACGGCTTTGGGCGCATTTTCAGGCGTACTCATGTTTTGAATGAGATTATCCCCTATTTTATACGCACGAAAATCAATGCTCGGCAGGTGCATCAAGACATGGTATCCAAAAGCAAGACTTAGAATTAAACTCAAACCGGCAATTACATTTGTTATCCAAGGTTTAAAAATGGGTTTAATGTTGTTTTTACCATAAAAAATCAAAAGAATAAGCCCTAATAATACCACATCTTTTGAAAAACTTTCCCATGGCGTTAGTTTCAAAGCATCACCAAAGCAGCCACAGTCTTTTACTTTATTAAAATAGGCAGAGTAAAAGGTCAAAAAGGTAAAAAAGACAATCATGGACAACAGGCTATAAAGGGTGAATTTACGCTGGTAACCGATCAAAAGAAAAACGCCCAATACAACCTCAAAAACAACCACAAAAATTGAAAGTGCCAAGGCGTAAGGCTCCAAAAATGGAAGATTCAAGACTTCTACACTAAAATACTCTTGAAGTTTATATGAAAAACCAATAGGGTCATTGAGTTTGATGAATCCTGAAATGATAAAGAGTACACCAACAAAAATTCGAGCAATGGGGGTTAAAATTTTCATTCGTTGTTATTTAAATGAATCATGGCAAAAACAGCATAATTGATCATGTCCTGGTAATTGGCATCAATCCCCTCACTAACAAGGGTTTGACCTGCATTGTCTTCAATTTGTTTGACACGAAGTAATTTTTGCAAAATAAGATCGGTTAAAGAGCTGACCCGCATATCGCGCCAAGCTTCTCCGTAATCGTGATTTTTGTCCAGCATCAATTGTTTGGTCTGGGCAATTTTGGTATCGTAATCCAACAAAGTTTCTTCGTTTTTGAGGTCGGGTTGTTCTGCAATTCCGCGTTCAATTTGTATCAGGGCCATGATGCAGTAATTAATAATTCCTATGAATTCACTCACAGCTCCCTCTTCGACCCGTTGGGTTTTATTTTGTTGCAAGCCGCGAATCCGTTGGGCTTTGATAAAAATTTGATCCGTCAAAGAAGGCAACCTTAAAATACGCCAAGCACAACCGTAGTCTTTCATTTTCTTTAAAAATAAATCTCTACAACGACTGACAACGGCATCGTATTGTTTTGAGGTATTTTGCATAAATTCGATTGAAATTTCCGTAAATTTCGCTTAAAATTTTCAAACCATCAAAATTTAAGGTTTAAACTTTAAAATTGAATGAATTCAACAAAAAACGACCACAGTTTTAGTATTAATTGCAAGGGGGAACTGATAGATTTATCACAACCGAAAGTGATGGGAATTTTAAACATCACTCCAGATTCTTTTTATGACGGAGGGCGTTTTAAAGACTCGAAAACCATCCTGAATCAAGTTGAAAAAATGTTATTTGAAGGGGCCGCATTTATTGACATCGGCGCTTATAGTTCACGCCCAGGAGCAAACTTTGTCTCAGAAGAAGAAGAGCTACAACGCATCACTCCAATGGTTCATTTGGTTTTGAAATCTTTCCCAAATTGCAGAATTTCTATTGACAGTTTCCGATCCAAAGTCATCAAAGAATGCACAGAAATAGGTGCGGTAATTTGCAATGATATTTCAGCGGGAAAATTAGATCTAAAAATGATGGAAACGGTTGGAAAATTAAAGATACCTTACATCATGATGCACATGAAAGGTACGCCACAAACCATGCAAGGACAGACCCAATATAAACATATTGTCAATGATATTTTTTATTATTTTTCGGAACGCATACAAGCCGCTAAAGCCCACAAAATTAACGACCTCATAATTGATCTTGGGTTTGGATTTGCTAAAACGCTAGATCAAAATTATATCCTGTTAAATCAAATGGATTATTTCAAAAATCTAAACTGTCCTATTCTTACTGGAATTTCGCGAAAATCAATGGTGTATAAGGTCTTAAAATCCACAGCCCACGAAGCACTTAACGGCACCACCGCCCTAAACATGACGGCCTTGATGAGCGGGTCTAAAATTTTAAGAGTCCACGATGTGAAGGAGGCTTTAGAGTGTGTAAAACTCTACAACGCTTTGACCAAGACATCCTAAATCTTAAATTTGGTTTTATTTAGTATCTTTAAAAAAAATATTTCAACTTGGAAATTCTCAAAGAGCTGTTAGATTTCAGTGTTTTAGATGTAATTGACATCGTCATGGTAGCACTGTTATTGTACTATGTCTATAAATTGATTAGAGGTACTGTCGCCATTAATATTTTTATTGGTATTGTTATTTTCTATCTCTTTTTCCTGCTTGTAGACACCCTTGAAATGCGCATGCTCTCAAAAATATTGGGCGGGTTTATGAGCGTTGGGATCATTGCGCTTATTGTTGTATTTCAACCTGAAATTAGAAAGTTTCTATTGATGATTGGCTCAACCAACTTTGGCAAAAAAAGTGCTATTCTAGGCCGGTTCCAGTTTTTAACCAGCTCTGTTAGAAAAAACAATACCAATGCCAATGACATCGTAAAAGCAGCCACTAAAATGGCCAGTACAAAAACTGGAGCCATAATGATTTTGGAGCGCAATAACAACCTAGACTTTTTGGTCGAAACAGGTGATCAAATGAACATTGAAGTGACCCAACCCATTCTGGAAAGTATTTTTTTCAAAAACAGCCCACTCCATGACGGTGCTATCATAATATCGAACAACATCATCAAGGCAACCCGTATCATTCTTCCCGTAAGCAATCAAAAAGACATCCCCGCACACTTTGGGTTAAGACATCGCGCTGCGATTGGGATTACAGAAAAAACAGATGCATTGGCCATTGTTGTTAGTGAAGAATCTGGCCAAATATCTTACATCAATAATGGGGCGTTTATCATTTACAAGAATACCCAAGAACTCATTGAAAAATTAGAAGCTGAACTCGCTTAGTCTTCCTGCTTCAAAAATTGTGCTTTATACAGTCCACTGTAGGCCCCTTCCTTGTTTTTAAGTAAACTGCTGTGGGTGCCCATTTCAATAATCTCTCCAGCATCCAATACAATGATGACATCCGCTTTTTGAATGGTCGCCAAGCGGTGGGCAATCACAATGGAGGTCCGGTCTTTTGTAATTTTTTTAGTCGCTGCTTGAATGAGCTGTTCTGAGTTTGAATCAATGGATGCTGTGGCTTCGTCCAAAATCAAGACTTTGGGGTTGGTGATGTAGGCCCTTAAAAAAGAAATCAATTGGCGCTGGCCAACAGATAACATTACACCTCTCTCTTTTACATTGTAGTGGTACCCCCCTGGCAGTTTTCTTATAAAGTCATGAATCCCAATTTGCTTCGCGGCATCCACTACAGCAGCTTCAGAGATTTGTGAGTTTCCAAGGGTGATGTTGTTTAAGATGGTATCGGCGAATAAAAAAACATCCTGAAGTACAACGGAGACTTGCTTTCGTAGCGATTTGAGTGGAATGGATTTTATATTGGTTTCATCAAATAAAATCTGTCCTTTGTCAATTTCGTAAAACCGATTGATCAAGTTAATTATAGTAGATTTTCCAGCCCCAGTGGACCCAACGATTGCAACGGTTTGACCGGGCATGACTGTAAAAGAAACCCCCTTGAGAACAGCTTCATTTTTTACATATGAAAACTGAACATTTTTAAATTCAATTTTACCACTAAATGCTTTTAATGATTTAGTCCCTAAATCTGAAATATTGGAATTTGTATCCAAGACTTTAAAAACCCGATCAGCCGCCACCATTCCCATTTGAAGGGTGTTAAATTTATTTGCGATTTGATGCAAGGGGCGAAACATCATGGGAACCATCATGATAAAGGCCGCCAAATCTCCAACAGAGGCTGTTTGATCAAAAACCGTATTTAAGCCTCCCAACCATATGATAATCCCAAGAGTAATGGAAGTTAATAACTCTGCAATTGGGAAAAATACTGAATTGTACCATACGGTCTTAATCCATGCTTTTTTATGGCGCTGATTAATGGCTTCAAAGCTTTTAAACTCAATCATCTCTCTGGCGAAAAGTTGAACAATCTTCATGCCGGTCAAACGCTCTTGAACAAATGAGTTTAAGTTTGACACTTCATTTCTAACCTCTTCAAAAGCTTTTTTCATGTATTTTTGAAAAATTTTTGTCGCTATCAATATGATCGGAAGGGTGAAGAATACAACAATACTCAGTTGCCAGTTCATGTAAACCATAACGGTGCCAACCACCAACATTTTAAGGATGTCACTAAAAATCATAAATAGCCCTTCTCCAAAAATATCGGCAATGCGTTCCATGTCTGTAACCGTTCGGGTCAATAATACCCCTACTGAGGAGTTGTCAAAATATTTCATTTTGAATGCCAGAATATGATTGAATAATTTGATCCTGATATCCCTTACAACAGACTGGCCCAGCCAGCTGGCCGTATAAATAAATGTAAGATTGCATAAGACTTCCATAAATAGCAAAGCAAACATCCAAAGCATATACCTTAAAAATCCAGGCTGAAATTGTTGCTCAATGTTTTCATCCATGGCCATTTGCAATACTTTTGGCCGTAAAGCCCCAAATACTGCCAGTCCTATGACTGTAATGAGGGCCAAAACAAAAATTGGATAGTACGGTTTGGTGTAGGCCAAAAGGCGACCAAAAAGAGGCGCATCAAAAACAGTTTGTTTTGTTTTAGTCATCTAAATATATTGAATTAGGGTATAAAATTTCGGTCAAATACAACCCTTTTGCTGGTGCAGAAGCACCCGCATTTGAACGGTCTTTAGATTCAATGATGTTTTTAAATTCATCCAAAGATGTTTTATAAATTCCAACATCCAGCATAGTTCCTACAATAGCACGCACCATATTCCTTAGAAAACGATCGGCTGTAATTTTAAATTCTAAATGATTTTCGGTTTGAGTCCATTGGGCATGGCTAATTTGACATAAAAAAGTTTTTACATCAGAATGCAGCCTTGAAAAACACTCAAAATCTTTATATCCCCTCAAAATACGGCTTGCTTCGTTCATACGATTTACATCTAAAGGTCTGGTAAAACAATGGCATTTATCGTGTTCAAAAACATTTTTAGAAGTTGTTATTTTATAAATATAGCTCCTGCTTATGGCATCAAATCTTGCGTGAGCCGCTTCGTGAACGCTTTTGATAGTGTTAACTGCAATGTCCTTTGGAAGAAAAGCGTTAAGCTTATATGGCATTTGTTCCCTGTCAAAACTTACTTCGGTATCGAAATGTGCTACCATTTGAACCGCATGAACCCCAGTGTCGGTCCGTCCAGCCCCCATACTATCAGTGGGAGATTTCAAAAGTACCGATAGGGCTTTGTTTAGGGTTGCCTGTACAGTTACTGCATTGGGCTGTACTTGCCAACCGTGGTAATGGGTTCCATTATAGGACAAATCAATGAAATATCTCAAGGTATTTTGATACTTTTGTTGTTAGACCATCAAAGATAAGACATTGGTCTAAATACTGTTTTGAGATTTCGAAGAATCCATGAAAAAAATTCTATTACTTTCCGACACCCATGGCTATATAGGAGAAGATATCTTAAAACATGTCCATTGGTGTGACGAAGTATGGCATGCCGGTGACATCGGTGCTCTTGAAGTCACCGATACGCTTAAAAACTTAAAGCCTCTTAGAGCTGTTTATGGAAATATTGATGGTGCTGCTGCCAGGACTGAGTTTCCTTTACATCAAAAATTTACAGTTGAGGGGCTTAAGGTGTGGATTACCCACATTGGAGGC
This sequence comes from uncultured Flavobacteriaceae bacterium, assembly GCA_913031185.1. Classification (GTDB taxonomy): domain Bacteria; phylum Bacteroidota; class Bacteroidia; order Flavobacteriales; family Flavobacteriaceae; genus UBA3537. The sequence goes on from CAJWDI010000027.1 coordinate 11,002, forward strand.
TACCCCAATCGGTATTCAAAGCCTATTCGAGACGTGATTAAATTTGAACGTCCAGACTTATTTATTTCTGGACATTCACATATATTGAAGGTAATGCAGGATAAAAAATTAAATTTACTTCATATGAATCCAGGCGCAGTTGGAAAGCATGGATTTCACAAGCTGCGAACCATGTTGCGTTTCAAAATATCTAAAGGGGAAATAAAAGAACTAGAAATCGTAGAATTTAAGCGGTAAGCCATGTCAACGAATGCGACTACGATTTATCTCAAGCGGTCTATAGATTTTATAAGAGCCTCATCCTTCTTAATGGCCTTATTTGCCAGCACTACTAAAACAACAGAAACAACAGGGAGAAATAAACCAATGCCATTCTCAGAATTTTGAAATTCTCCAGATAAATTAAGTAATCGGTACACAAATAATCCCAATAAAATTAAGTTTAACATAATACTTAAACGACCCAATACAAATTGGGTTTGTCTGGTTTTATATTTAAAAATAGTCCATACAGTAATTAGTGTCGAAGCCGCGAATAATCCTAAATATGCCGGTTGGTCTTGTGCAAAATAAGAATTCGCATCAATCGTAAATAATGGAAAAACGAAGGGTAAGGCACCAGTACAAAGAGCCGACAGAAACAAATAAAGGGTTTGAATTCTTTGAAGCATACCATATAGTTTAGCTGCTAAAGTAATCGTTTCTTTTTTATTTATTTCACTAAATTTTAAAAATATTGTTGTATCATTGCATAACAAAATACAAAGAGACTTCTTTGTCTCAATTTTATATCACATTACTACATACCGATTTCAAATCCAAATTGTTTCCCATAAAAATTATGTTGCTCTGCAACAAAACCATATTTAAAAAAACTTAAATAATTACAACTAAATTATGTTAGAAATTTCAGAACTCAAAGAAAAAAAATTACCTGAACTGCAAGAAATTGCTAAAGAATTAAAAATCCCTAGATTCAGCAGTTTGAAAAAATTAGACTTGATCTATCAGATACTAGATGTTCAAGCCGCCAAGCCTTCGGAAGATCAAAAAGAGTCACCAACCAAAGCTGATAATACAAAAACAAATCATTCTAGTAATCCAGTGCAAAATTCTCAAAAGGAAAACAAAGCTGCTCCAGCTGAAAAAAACAACAGAAACAACGAAGCCTCCGACAAGGAAAAAAACAACAACAGAGACCAAAACAACAATAACAGACAAAAACACCACAAAAAACAACACCACCAAAACAAAAATAACCATCACAAAAAAGAACATAACGGCAACAAGGACAACAGAAATCGCTATAAAGAGCCTGATTTTGAGTTTGATGCTATTATTGAAAGTGAAGGTGTATTAGATGTGATGTCTGATGGGTACGGTTTTTTAAGGTCTTCTGACTACAATTATTTATCATCTCCTGATGACATCTATGTGTCACAATCTCAAATTCGATTGTTTGGACTCAAAAATGGAGATACCGTTCTTGGTCATGTACGCCCCCCGAAAGAGGGAGAAAAATACTTCCCACTTATTAAAGTAAGTAAAATTAATGGTTTGGACCCTCAAGTGGTTAGAGACCGAGTTGCTTTTGAGCATCTTACCCCTTTATTCCCTAAAGAAAAATTCGATATCGCTGAAAAACAAAATACCATTTCCACTCGAATTATGGATTTGTTTTCTCCAATTGGAAAAGGACAACGTGGTATGATTGTCTCTCAACCAAAAACAGGAAAAACAATGCTTTTAAAGGATGTCGCCAATGCGATAGCGGCCAACCATCCAGAAGTTTACCAAATGGTACTCTTGATTGACGAACGTCCTGAGGAGGTTACCGATATGCAAAGAAATGTTCGTGGAGAAGTGATCGCTTCAACTTTTGACAAAGAAGCACACGAGCACGTAAAAATTGCGAATATTGTTTTAGAAAAAGCGAAAAGATTGGTGGAGTGTGGCTATGATGTTGTCATCTTGTTAGATTCTATCACAAGACTGGCACGTGCTTATAACACTGTCCAACCAGCTTCAGGCAAGATTTTAAGTGGAGGTGTAGATGCCAATGCATTACACAAACCAAAACGCTTTTTTGGTGCTGCAAGAAAAATTGAAAATGGAGGATCGTTAACCATTATTGCGACTGCTCTTACAGAAACTGGGTCTAAAATGGACGAAGTTATTTTTGAAGAATTTAAAGGAACCGGTAATATGGAATTACAACTGGATCGAAAAATATCCAACCGCCGTATTTTCCCTGCCATTGATTTGACCTCTTCAAGTACAAGGCGAGACGACTTACTGTTGGATGAAAAAACCATTCAACGCATGTGGGTGATGAGAAAATACTTGGCGGATATGAATCCTGTGGAAGCCATGGAGTTCATCAACGACCGTTTCAAACAAACCCGAAACAACGAGGAGTTTTTAATTTCCATGAATGGATAACAAAAATTAAACGCATAAAAAAAGCCTTTCCAATGGAAAGGCTTTTTTTATAAATTCTTTAAAATTACAAGCTGGCAATGTGTTGCGCTAGCTTAGATTTTAAGTTTGCCGCTTTGTTGTTATGAATGATATTGCGCTTGGCAAGTTTATCAATCATGGAAGCTACAGAAGGAAATGCTTTTTCAGCTTTTTTCTTTGTAGTTATTTCTCGTAAAGCTTTTATTGCATTACGTGTTGTCTTGTGCTGATACTTATTGAGTATGCGCTTCGCGTTATTGCTTCTAATTCTTTTTAATGCAGACTTGTGATTTGCCATATTAATTTAATTTTTTATTTGTAGCCCGTAGGGGAATCGAACCCCTCTTACCAGGATGAAAACCTGGCGTCCTAGCCGATAGACGAACGGGCCGTTTTGTTTTGAATCGTGAAAACACAAAACAGCTACAATATTGATATTGCGGTTGCAAAAATACAACTATTTTTAAATGCTACAACTTTCAATATTGTTTTTTTGATGTATTTGCAGAAATTAGTACGCTTTCGCAAATAGAACGCGTTGCTTTGAAGGGGCACCCGAAAATACACACTTTCCCTCTTCTTGCGAAGCATCCATAGGAATGCAACGAATGCTTGCTTTGGTAAGTTCTTTTATTTTTTGCTCTGTTTCTTCAGATCCGTCCCAATGTGCAGACACAAAACCACCCTTTGTTTCTAATGTTGCTTTAAATGCTTCAAAATCGTCTACCAAAGTGATGTGCTGATCCCTAAATTTTAAGGCTTTTACATACAATGCATCTTGGATCTCTGCTATTAATTGCGTGACTTTAGATTGAAGTTCTTCTAAATCAATTGTTTCCTTAGAAAGGGTGTCGCGCCTGGCCAACTCAACAGTTCCATTTTCTAAATCATTAGGGCCAATAGCGATGCGAAGCGGTACGCCTTGTAATTCATACTGCGCAAATTTTGCCCCGGGGCGTTGCGTGGTACGGTTGTCGTATTTAACACTGATGTTTTTGGCGCGTAAAGATGTCATGATGGTATCAGCTACAGAACTGATTGCATTGAGCTGATCTTCACTTTTGTAAATAGGAACAATGACAACGTGATAGGGTGCCAAATTTGGAGGTAATACCAAGCCTTGATCATCACTGTGGGTCATAATAAGCGCGCCCATTAGTCTTGTAGAAACCCCCCATGAGGTGGCCCAAACATGGGCTTGAGATCCTTCTTTTGTCATGAATTTGACATCAAATGCCTTGGCAAAATTCTGCCCTAAAAAATGAGACGTACCCGCCTGTAAGGCTTTGCCATCTTGCATCAATGCTTCAATACAATAGGTCTCCTCAGCACCAGCAAAGCGTTCACTTTCCGTTTTTGTACCTTGAATTACGGGTATGGCCATAAAATTTTCAACAAAATCGGCGTAGACTTGATTCATTTGTTTGGCTTCGTCTAAAGCTTCTTGTTTGGTTGCATGTGCGGTGTGCCCTTCTTGCCATAAAAATTCAGCGGTTCTTAAAAAAAGACGGGTTCGCATCTCCCAGCGCACCACATTGGCCCATTGGTTAATTAATATTGGTAAGTCTCTATAAGACTGAATCCAACCCTTATACGTATTCCAAATGACCGCTTCACTCGTAGGTCTTACGACGAGTTCCTCCTCTAATTTTGCTTTTGGATCGACACGTAGTTTTCCGGGTTGATCTGGATCATTTTGTAAACGATAATGTGTTACAACAGCACATTCTTTGGCAAACCCTTCTGCGTTTTTTTCCTCAGCTTCAAACAGACTTTTTGGAACAAAAAGTGGAAAATAGGCATTCTGATGGCCCGTTTCTTTAAACATGCGGTCCAACTCTGCTTGCATTTTTTCCCAAATCGCATAACCATAGGGCTTTATAACCATACAACCTCGTACGGCGGAGTTTTCAGCCAAGTCTGCTTTTACAACCAATTCGTTGTACCATTTTGAATAATCTTCTGAACGCTTTGTAAGGTTTTTAGCCATATTGTTGTAATTTGGCATAACTATTGTAACATTAGATTGTAAATACTTATGCTTTACAAAACTAAGTATTTTTAAAGTGTTCAACAATTTAATTTAATCCGATATGAATTTTACTACTTTTCTAAAAAAGACAAATGCTTATTTAATTGTATTTATTGGTTTCAGCTTGGTTACGTCATGCGGATCTTATCAATATGTTGGTGTGTATGAAGACGGTATTTACGGAGATTCTGAAACTCAAGAATACAACACGAATGGAAATAACGATGTCTCCGACAATGGTTCAGCAAACAGCTACTACAGCGACTATTTTAAAGGCAAATCAAACGAGTATAATAACAATCAAGAGACGATCTTTACAGATGCAGAAGATTATGACAGCAGTTACAGTCCAAATAATACAGCTGATAACAACTATGCTGGTTGGGGTCAAAACTCCGATTCTAATGTTATAATCAATATCCAAAGTAGACCAAATTACGGCATGGGGTGGGGTTGGAACAATTGGGGTTGGAACAATTGGGGTTGGAATACTGGATGGAATCGATGGGGTTGGAATGCTGGATGGAACTGGGGATATCCAAATTATTATGGCTACTGGGATCCTTTTTTCTATAACGGATGGAATGCACCCTATTGGGGAGGCTATGGTGTGGGCTTCTACACGCCCTACAGAAATCAAAATATAGCTTATGTAAATGGCAACAGAAATAATGCATTAAGTCGAAATTCAAGCTACCGATCAAGCAGCCTATCAAACCGCAGTGCACTGGGAACTGTTTCAAGGGTAAGAAGAAATAACGCTGAAAGTACGAGAACTTCAACCCGACAGTATAACACAATGCGTCCAACAGTCAGAACAACAACAACAAGGTCTGTGAGATCAAATAACGGATCTGTCACAACCACAACAAGGTCTATCAGAACGACATCAAAACCAAGAAGTACAGCAAGTTCTAGTCGCGCTACAACAAACACATCCCGCACAACGCCTAGAAGTTCTTCTTATTCAAGGTCTAGCTCGAGTTCCTCCTACTCTAGATCCAGCGGAAGCAGTTCAAGTCCAAGAAGAAGTACTTCAACCAGGCCCCGAAGAAACTAACATTTTAATTTTAAATAAAATGAAAAAAAATCTCATTTATATTTTTAGCTTGATGGTCATAAACCTTATGTACGCTCAAGATTTAGAAGATGCCATAAGATATGGTAGTGACCAGACCCAAGGAACCGCACGATTTAAGGCCATGGCAGGTGCTTTCGGAGCTCTTGGGGCAGACCTATCTGGAGTCAGTATTAATCCTGCTGGTGCCGCTATTTTTAACACCAGTCATGGTGTCTTGTCCGCATCTACGAAAACCAATACAAATGATGTTAGTTACGGAAACGGCATGGCAAACAGCTCATCAAATAATGTTGACTTACATCAAATTGGAGCTGCATTTGTTTTTAAAAATTACACCAAAGATTCCTCTTGGAATAAATTTGTTTTAAGTGTGTTTTACGAAAGAACAAATGACTTCAACACACAATTCTCAGTGCAAGGCACCAACAACAACTCTGTTTCAAGTTACTTTTTACAAAATGCCAACGGCTTGCAATTAGGAGATATCAGTGCTTTTGAAGGGGAAACTATAACCCAAGCTTACGCTGATATTGGATCGAGCTATGGCTATCAAAATCAACAAGCCTTTTTAGGCTATAACAGCTATATTCTGGAGCCCGTAAGTGAAGATTTAGACAACACGGCTTATAGATCGAATATTGCCCCTGGCAATTACAATCAACAATACGATTATTTATCGCTTGGAAATAGTGGAAAATTTTCAGCCAATATCGCCTTTCAATACAATGAAAATATTTCTTTAGGATTAAACCTAAACTCCCATTTTATCGACTTTGAAAAAAACACATTTTTATTTGAGGAAAACACCAATGCCGGTTCTACAATCAATGAGGTGAATTTTGAAAATAAGCTCTACTCAAACGGCGAGGGATTTTCATTACAACTTGGAACCATTATCAAATTATCTGATGCGTTTCGCTTTGGGTTTAGTTACGATTCTCCGACTTGGCTTACGCTCCGCGAAGAAAACACACAATATCTATCCACATTTAGTGACATAGACAGTCAAGGCTATGTTGTAAACCCTGCTGTTGTTAATATTTTCCCTGAATACAAACTAAAAGCGCCTGGAAAAATCACTGGAAGTTTGGCTTATGTGGTTGGAAAATTAGGCCTTGTAAGTTTTGATTATGCACGAAAAAATTATGCAAATACTGCCTATGACTTTGGAAACAATCAAATAAATACGGCACTCAACAACGCCATTGATGAAAATTTTACTGTATCCAACTCCTACAGGATCGGTGGTGAGCTAAGACAAAAGAAATTCAGTTTTAGAGGTGGATATAAAATGATACAAAGCCCCTACAAAGACAAAAGTTTATATGGTGACCTCAGTGGGTTTTCATTAGGATTGGGTTATAACTTCGGCAACAGTAGATTGGATATTGCTTACGTCAATACAGAGAGAACTGCTTCTCAAGAACTTTACAGTTCAGGGGATCTAGGAACAACTGCAATTGATACAAACATTTCAGACCTCACGATTTCATTAAGTATAAACCTCTAATTTTATTGAACAAAGAGATAAAAAAAGCCTTGTTGTGATAACAAGGCTTTTTTGTACAATTCTTTTTTTAATTAGCGCTTCAGTGTAAAATGACCTCTTAATTGTTTTGGCGCCGCGGTATCCAGGTCATTATATTGAAGTAAGAACCAATAATCATTAGTAGACATTTTTTGACCATTGTAAGTTCCGTCCCAACCTGCTCCAGAAGGACTGATTTGCTTGAGTAACTTTCCGAAACGGTCGAAAATATAAATCTTTGAGGCCAATTGATCCGATAGTGCTTTAATATTCCAAGTGTCATTATAACCATCGCCGTTAGGGGTAAAGTAAGCCGGATAGTCTATAACAAACACCACAAAAGTTGTAATTCCACAGCCATTTAAATCTCGAACATTTACCGTACGTTCACCAGGTCTGACTCCTATAAAGGTACCGCTGTCTTGCCAAGGGCCCTGATCCAAACTAAACTCATACAACCCACCACCAGTGGCCGTGGCTACTATTGTATGGGTGTCTGCAAAATCTTCTGAAGTGACTGTTGCTGTAATATCAGGATTTTCACTTTCAGTTACCGTAAAAAATACCAAAGTAGAACAATTACTTCCAATCGCATCAATGACCTCAAGGCTGTAAATACCGATCTGATCAATTGAATAAACTGCATCGGTACTCAAAACAGTGCCAAATTCATCTCGCCATATAAAGTTGTAATCTACTGCTGAAAGTTCAGGATCTACCTCAACATAATCCAAACCACCCAAAGAAGCATCAGCACATATAACATAATTATCTTCCAAATCTAGTTCTGGCAATGGATTTACCACTAAGTCCAATGTGCTTACGTCATAACAGCCCGTTAGCGTATTTTCCAAACGAATGAATATAGTGTCAATATCCGGAGTGTTGGTAAGGTAACTATTGCCCAATGGACTCGTACCAGCCTGAGCATCGGCATCAGTCTCATGGCAACTTACAACCATATCTGTCTGAGCACCTATAACCTGAGCGGCTACAGTACTCAAATCAAAAGTTTGTAAGCCATCGGTGTCATCATCACATTCCCGTAAAGGATCCAATGGTAAAGAGATAGCGGGAACTGGCAATGGATTCACGACCAAGTCCAACGGCATGATACCGTGACAGCCCGCAGCGGTATTGGTCAATCGTACCCAAATTTGTTCGCTGTCTACAGTGGTATTGGTATAGCTTGAGCCTAAAGAAGGGGTCCCTGCTTCTGCCTCAGGTTCGGTAGCATGATAGCTCACAGTAAGGCCCGTCTGACCGCCTAAAGCCTGAGTATCCCGATCTGTCAGCGTAAATACTGCAAAACCATCACCATCATCATCACATTCCTGCAAAAGATCAAGGGCAGTGGTAGCAGGTAGTGGGTCGACCACAAGTTCTAGTGGGGCCACAGCACGACAGCCTGTGACGTTATCTTCCAGTGCTGCGTAAATGGTTTGAGTGGTACTGCTGTAAAGTGTGGGTAAAGGATCAATATTACCCAATGCATTGGCCTCATCAGCATGGTAACTCACTGTTGCATTTTGCCCATTGATGACATCAACATCTAGCGTACTCAAATCAAAAACCTCTATAAAATCACCAGGACTGTTTATATCACATAATGGATAAGTTAAAGAAGAAATAGTAGGCAAAGGCTCTACCACTAAGTCCAATGTGCTTACGTCATAACAGCCCGTTAGCGTGTTTTCCAAACGAATGTGTATGGTATCTACATCTGGCGTATTGGTGAAATAGGTATTGCCCAATGGACTCGTACCAGCCTGAGCATCGGCATCAGTCTCATGGCAACTTACAACCATATCTGTCTGAGCACCTATAACCTGAGCGGCTACAGTACTCAAATCAAAAGTTTGTAAGCCATCGGTGTCATCATCACATTCCCGTAAAGGATCCAATGGTAAAGAGATAGCGGGAACTGGCAATGGATTCACGACCAAGTCCAACGGCATGATACCGTGACAGCCCGCAGCGGTATTGGTCAATCGTACCCAAATTTGTTCGCTGTCTACAGTGGTATTGGTATAGCTTGAGCCTAAAGAAGGGGTCCCTGCTTCTGCCTCAGGTTCGGTAGCATGATAACTCACAGTAAGGCCCGTCTGACCATTTAAAGCTTCTTCATCAATAGCTGTAAGCGTAAACTCGGCAAAACCATCACCATCATCATCACATTCCTGCAAAAGATCAAGGGCTGTGGTAGCAGGTAGTGGGTCGACTCTTAATTGAAATTGTCCAGTCCCAAAACAGTTCGAGGCGCCGGTCTCAACAATCCTAAAATAAATAGTCTGTGACGGGCCTGTTAGGGTTGAAATTGGGTTGACTGCATCATCCGCATTCGCTTCAGTAGCGTGATAGGTAACAATGTAATCTGAGGGGTCTCGTGTGCCTATGATTACAGGGGTTTGCTCATCTAAGATAAAGGTCGCTTCTAAGGAACCATCGGTTGTCGCATCGCATTCAACCAAATCATCTGTAGCAGCAGCCTCGGTCTGATCGGTCACTACTAAATTGAATGCTGGAGTACGACCGGCTATATAACAGCCTGAGCCATCTAAACTTTGTATGCGAACGAAAATAGGTTGAGGGTTGGAGGTGTTGTTGTATGGGCTGCTTAAGTTATTTGTAGCCGAATCTGCATCTTCGGGGCTGCTGTGGTAAGTTACTGTGAAATCTGAAGGGGATTGCGTCCCTAAGATGTCCTGAGTCTGTTGTTCTAAATTAAATGTTGCGGTTTCATCAATAACTTCACCATCACACTGAGATATATCAGATGCTGGAAAAATTTCAGGTGTGTACAACACGTTTAATTGGAAAGGCTCTATGACATAACAATCGGAGTCTAAATATTCAAATCTGATGTATATCATTTCCTGATCTGTACCAGCATAGGTGTTTAAATTTGCAATTTCGCTGGCATCATCTTCAGCATCTTGTTCTGAATTGTGAAAGGTGACAACAAAATTGTTGGGTCTGGGATTGGGGGCTAAAACAACATCTCTATTTTGAAATAAATTGAAAACAGGATCAGAAGTTACAGGATCACAAACAGAAAGGTCATTGGGAACAGCATGAATAAGCTCTGGTAACACGTTAACACAAATTTCGTCTGTATATTCACATCCGAAATCATCTGTAACTGTATAGGTATAACAATACTCCCCCTGACCGTCAGGGGAAATAGTGATGGTATCACCATTGACCGCATCGATAGTGGGTTCATCTCCGACCCAAGCACCAGAAACAATCTCAGGCGTAAAAGAGCCTACTGTGGTAACATTGTTGTAGTCAAAATTCAATTCCCATGAAAAGATATAACCATTATCTATCGTAAGATTATCGATAATTTCTATGCACCAATCTCCATTTAAAGGAGAACCAAGAAGTTCAGCAAATGAATCGTCGGGTAAATAAGTACCAGCGGCAATCGATGGATTGACAGGGTTTCCTGCATTAACAGTAGGGCCATTTACAAGTGTGGTTGCGGCTGACATTGAAAAACAATATTCAAAGCCAACTCCGGGGTCAGGAGTTCCGTCATCAAGCGCTTCTCCAAGATATGTGGGTCCCCCACCAGGAAAACGGTGCAAATATAACTCTTGATCATTTGGACTTTTAATAATTATATCAAGATCTCCAAGGTAAGAGTGTTCTATGTTTAAACATATATCAAATAATTGAGATATGTCCTCCAGAGTTTGCCCATCTTCAAAACAATCGACAGTTACACAGGTCGAGTAAAGATCCCCATCACCATCAGGTAAAAATGTAACATTACTCTCAGGTGGTACACAATCATTGATAAAAGTGGTTGGGGTCACTAGAGCGGTTACAGTGGAGGTGTCTCCAAAACAAATTGGATTCACCGTATCTTCGGTAGTACCAAAAGAAGGGGTAGTACTGACATTTATAACTTGATTAATTGTGTTGT
>CAJWDI010000028.1:0-21910 GCA_913031185.1 uncultured Flavobacteriaceae bacterium
GACCCTCAACAGTTTTCAAGACTGCCGCATTCGACCACTCTGCCATTTCTCCAATGTGTCGTATTAGGTAAGGCCTAAATGCGGGTGTAAATATAGAATCCTTTTTTACTTTTGACAAGGCTTTTGTTGGTTTTTTATTTTTGAATAGAATTAATTTAAAAATGTTCTAAAATTCATCAGACAGTCGTAAATTAGACACAATAAATCCTAAAATTAACGTTATTTTTAAAAATGTACCAAATGAAATACGTTCTTACCGCAATAGGTCTCTTTTGCTGTACTCAATTATTTTCGCAAAACAAAAGTGTTGGTTTTGGAGAGAAATTAGTCTACACTGCTGCCTATAATATGTCTGGACTGTTGACTGATGTGGCAGAAGTCAATATGGAAACCAGTAAAATAAGAACCTCTAAAAGTACCCTAATGCGAATTAAATGTGCTGCGACGACTTACAGCGGTTTTGATGGTTTTTTTAAAATTAGAGATTTATACGAGAGCTATGTAAGCCCAACAACTTTAAAGCCTTATTTGTACAAGCGTGAAATCAATGAAGGCGGTTACTACAAATTCATGCAATACAAATACAGTTACAAATCAAATACGGTAAAAAGTCTAAAGAAAAAAAGACGCGGTGACGGTAGCATTTGGGAAGAGAAAAAAAATATTCGGTTTGACAAGGATACAAAAGACCTAGTGGCAACATTTTATAGTATTCGCAATTTGGAGATCGATAATGCTACTGTTGGAGACGTCTCAAGTTTTAAGGTCTTATTTGACAATGAAGTTTCGACGCTGTTGATAACCTATTTAGGAAAAGAAACCATTTCTACAAAAATAGGATCTAAAAAATGTTACAAAATTTCCATAAATCTGAAAGGCTCAGACATTTTAAAGGGGAACAATGCAAACCTTTTGTGGTTGACGGCCGATGAAAACAAAATCCCTGTTTTAGCGCGTTTTAAAATTGCTGTTGGCAGTGGTGAGTTAAAAATAAAATCTGCAACTGGACTTAAAAATTAAAACTATGAAAAAATTATTCGTTATTCTTGGATACATTGGTTCGATATTCGCGTTAATATTGGCTGCTACCCCGCTGTTTAAAATCGCGGTTTTCCCTATTTTAGTGGGTTTTGTCTGTGGCTTAGGATTGCTCTATTTGTCTAAAAAAACACAGCAAAAAACTAAAACTTCTCTATATATTTTGTTACTCACAACCATTGCTATTACGGTTTTGGTTTACAAAACTGTTTTCTACAAGGCAGAAGTTGCTGATACGGAAGCACAAATTATTAGGGAAGATCAATCTGAAGAAGATGCTATAGAGCTTCTTGAGGCTATTGAAATTGACGAGTAGAATTATATTTATTTGCAACTCTAAAGATGAAATGGAACACAGCCCTTAATGATTTTGAGCATTATTTGAAAATTGAGCGGGGTTTATCTCAAAATACGGTCAATAATTATCGCTTGGACGTCCAAAAGCTCATGCGTTATTTAGAAGTCCATAAAATAGCGCTGAGTCCTTTGAACATTAAGATCGAGACCATTCAAGCGTTTCTTTACGAATTGGCTAAATATGCCAATGCAAGAACCCAGTCTCGTGTAATTTCAGGCCTTCGCAGTTTTTTTGATTATTTAATATTTGAGAATTACCGAAAGACCAACCCATTGGAACAAATTGAAGCTCCAAAAATAGGCCGTAAATTACCTGATACTTTATCGCTTAAGGAAATAGACAATATGGTGGCTGCCATAGATTTGAGCAAGCCTTTGGGGGAACGCAACCGAGCCATTATAGAAACGCTTTATAGCTGCGGTCTAAGGGTCAGTGAATTGACACATTTAAAAATATCAGATCTCTTTTTTGAAGAGGGTTATATCAAAGTTACAGGAAAGGGCGACAAACAGCGTTTTGTACCCATTGGCCCGAACACGCAAAAACTCATAAAAAACTATAGAAAACATGGTCGTAGGCTGCTTGACATCACACCAGAACACGGGGATACCTTGTTTTTAAACCAACGGGGAAAACAACTTACTCGCGCCATGATTTTTACGATTGTTAAAACGACCGCAAAGAAAGCAGGAATTCAAAAATCCATTTCTCCCCACACCTTTCGGCATTCCTTTGCCACCCATCTTTTGGAAAATGGCGCAGACTTGAGAGCCATTCAAATGATGTTGGGCCACGAAAGCATCACTACCACCGAAATATACATGCATTTAGACAAAAGCCACCTCAAACAGGTGATGACCAAATTCCATCCAAGGAGACACTAAATTTCACAATTTGACATAAAAAAGCCTGCAAAGATCTGGTTTTGTATAAACTCCTAATAAACAGGATTTAGGGCTGAAAAGCTGGTCAAGGATCTGCGACTGGGCAGCATGCTTTTACAACTTAAACGCACCCCTTTTATAGATATCGCGTTGAGTTTATCAAAAAATGATCAATACAGGCAGTATAAAATTTAGCCTTCTAAAGAACGTTGTCGTTTAAGTGGGCTTCCAAGCGTTTGTCTAAATCTTCAAGACGTTGATGTAAAGCTTCGTTTAAACTGGTTTTATTAAGCGTGGTCTGCTCAGACTGTGCTGCAAATTGTAAGGCACACATGGCCAATACATCTTGCTTGTCTTTAACAGAGTAGCTCTGCTCAAATTTTTTAAGGGTTTGCTCAATTTTTTGTGCGGCCAAACGCAAGCCTTCCTCTTGACTTGGTGCAATTGTCAACGGATACACTCTGTTGGCAATGGACAATTTTATTTTTAGTTTTTCACTCATTTGTTTCAATCGGATAAACTGGCGAGGCAATCATTAATGTCACGTATCAAAGCATTGATTTTGAGCTTTGAAGCACGTTTGTTATCGTTACTCCCCAACATAGAATTAGCAATTCTTAGGGATTCTAAATCCGCTTCTTTTTTATCCAATGCCGAGCGCAACGCTTCAACCTGCTTTTGTTGTGCCTCAGCCTCTAATTTAAAACGATGATTATCAGATTTTATCACGTCTAAATATGCTAAAATCTTTTCAATTTTTAACTCTAAGGATTCAACAATAGATTCAATATTGTTCATTTATAATTTCAATGGCGTTTATTACAAATTTAACATTCCCTCTCTAAAACCACAATTGTTTTCAGAATATTTTTTAAATCACAGAACTCAAAATTCTCTTTGCTATTTGTTTTCATTTATCTACATTTACAAGACAGCCCACTTTATGTTATTTATTAGATATATTTTTTTCTGCTTTGTTTTTTTGTGCCAATCACAAACTCCCTATCCTCAAGATTATTTTTCGAGTCCGCTGAAACAAACACTTGTCCTTTCTGGTACCTTTGCCGAACTACGCACCAATCATTTTCATTCGGGCATTGACATCAAAACAAATGGCAAAGAAGGACTAGCAGTTTACACTGCAGCTGCCGGCTATGTAAGTCGTATTAAAGTCTCTCGCTATGGCTATGGAAAAGCGCTTTACATTAACCATGCCAATGGTTACACTTCAGTGTATGCCCACCTTCAAAAATTTTCTCCTGAAATTGAAGCCTATGTGAAAGCAAAACAATATCAAAATGAAAGCTTTGAAATTCAATTGTTTCCAGCCCGTGGAGATTTAAAAATAGAAGCGAACACTGTAGTTGCTTTTTCTGGAAATACTGGAGGTTCATCTGGGCCCCACCTCCATTTTGAAATTCGCGACAAACAGGAACGCCCAATCAACCCCATGCTTTTTGGGATTGAGGTAAAAGACACCACCAAGCCGGTAATTTATGATTTGTTTGCTTACCCATTGTCAGAAGAAAGTCACATTGAGGGTCAAAGAGAACGAAAAAAAATTAGGGTCATAAAACAGTCTGATGGCAATTATAAAACAGAAACTATAAAAGCGCATGGAAGCATTGGATTTGGCATCATATCAAACGATCGCCAAGACGCAGCACCAAATAAAAACGGAGTGGCTTTGATTCGTTCTTATTTCAACGGAAAAAAATCGTTGGAAGTAGATTTTAAACGCTTTTCTTTTGATGAAACCAAACACCTGAACCGCTACATTGATTATGCTTATTACAGAAATAAAAAGCAACGCATTCAAAAGCTTTTTATTGAGAAAAATAACCCCCTAAGTCTGTTTACATTTAAGGAGAATAATGGCCAATTAAATATAAAAGACGGCACAAATGGGGTTGTATCAATTGAAATTAAGGATTATAAAGGAAATGAATCCTTTCTCAAAGTTCCGATAAATGGAGAAGAAATGGCATTGCCACCAAGGCCTGACAGTGCCCCTGATTTGACTTTAATTAATTCCGGTAAAGCAATGACTTTAAGGGAAGGATTGGTTTGGGTAAACATTCCTGCAAACAGCTTTTACGAGGATGTCCCAATTGATTTTAGAGTTTATAATGACACATTAAAGCTGCACAAATCTACAATTCCCTTAAAAAAATCCATTGACATTAATTTTAATATTGAAAAATATGCCGCTACAGATGCTAAACATCTTTTTATAGGATCTGTTTCCGATTATGGAAAATTATACCATGTCCCTACCAAACGCAAAGGGGACACACTTACATCTCGAACTAAATACCTAGGAACTTACACGCTTGGATCTGATCGTGAAGGTCCAAGAATAAGTCCTGAAAATTTTAAAGATGGTAGTTGGATCAGTTACCACCGCTATTTAAAAATTAAAGCTTCTGATGACATTTCAGGGGTTAAAAGTTACAGATCAACCTTAAATGGAAACTGGATACTGATGGAATATGATCCTAAAACAAAACTTCTAACCCATGACTTTGAAGATGGTATTATCAACAGCAAAGAGAATAATTTAAAGCTTATTGTTACGGATAATGTTGGAAATAGTACTAAATTTGAGGCAACTTTTTATAGAAAAATAACGGATTAATTTTGAAAAGTAAGTATTCATTTCTTTTTTTGATAGTGCTATTATTAGTCCAGGGCTTGACAGCACAAACAGCCACGCTCACTGGCGTGCTTTTGGACGCCTCTAACAACCCCATTGAAAATGTGAATATTCAAGCCAATCTGTTTGGGACCACTTCCGACATAAACGGATTTTATAAGTTAGATATTACTGCAAATAAAGAGATTAAGATCACCTATTCACACATCAATTATAAATCAGTATCCGTTGTTTTCAGTCTCAAAGATGTAGAAATTTATGAGTTTAATCCGGTCTTAAAACTTGGTATCGAGCAAATTGAAACGGTTGTCATTAAAAGTACCAATCGCAGTACTTTAGAAGGGGTAACGACCATTTCACCACAAATCATTCGAACAATTAAGGGGGCGCAACCTGGCGTAGAAAACCTCTTAAAAACCTTACCTGGGGTAAATATTTCTAATGAACTGAGTACCCAGTACTCCGTTCGTGGTGGAAATTTTGATGAAAATTTGGTATATGTTAATGACATTGAAGTCTACCGACCCTTTTTGGTCCGTTCAGGCCAACAAGAAGGTTTGAGTTTTGTGAACTCTGATATGGTTCAAAACCTTGAATTTTCAGCCGGCGGATTTCAAGCAAAATATGGCGATAAGTTGTCCTCAGTATTAGATATTAGCTATCGAAAACCCAAAGCATTTGGCGTGCTTGCTGATATCAACCTTTTAGGTGGAAGCCTGACTGCAGAAACCCTTTCAAAGGATTCTAAATTTTCGGCCCTATTGGGATTGCGCTACCGCGACAACACTTTATTGGTGGATGCTAGAGAAACACAAACGAATTACGACCCTCAGTTTTTTGATGCGCAGACTTATCTTACCTATAAGCTTAATTCAAAATTTGAATTGAGCTTCCTAGGAAATATCACATCTAACACTTACAACTATGAACCCCAAACAAGGCAAACAAACTTTGGAACTTTAACGGATCCTATTGCACTGCTGGTGTTTTACCAAGGTCAAGAAAAAGATGCATACCGAACTTATTTTGGAGCCTTAAAAGGAGCTTATCAACTCAATGAGACCCTGAATTTGAAATTAATTGCCTCTAGCTTCCACACCACTGAGCAAGAATATTTTGATATTTTAGCGCAATACCGCTTGGGAGAAGTAAATAATAATATTGGAGATGAAAATTTAGGAGAAGTTGAATTTTCTGAAGGTATCGGATCGCAAATCAATCATGCAAGGAATGATTTAGATGCTTTGATTACTACGGTTGAGCAGCGCGGAGATTACAAAAAAAATAGCCATCATTTTCAATGGTCGGTTAAGTACACTAATGAGAACATTCGAGACCGTGTGGTTGAATGGGAAGTTATTGACTCCGCTGGTTTTTCCATTAACCCGCCAATTCTTGATAATTTTAACACAGAACCCTACGCGCCCAATTCAGGGCCATTGGTTCCTTTTGAAAATATCAGGGCAACCAATAACACAACCGTTGATCGCGTCCAAGCTTTTGCCCAATGGAACAAGCGTGGAACTTTAGGGCGGCACGAAGTGTTTTATAATTTAGGTATTCGTGCACACCAGTGGAAAATTAGAGGAAAAGGAATCAATACGAACCAACAAATGGTAATCAGTCCAAGAGGTCAATTTAGCATCAAGCCTGAAGGAGCTAAAGATATGTTGTTTAGATTCAGTGGTGGGTTGTATTACCAACCTCCATTTTACAGAGAATTGAGGGGTTTCGATGGGGCTGTAAATACCAATGTGAAAGCGCAACGATCACTTCATGTTGTTACAGGTCATGAGTACAGTTTTAAGCTATGGGAACGTCCGTTTAAATTGATATCTGAAGCCTATTATAAAAAAATTACAGACGTCAATCCTTATACTGTTGAAAATGTAAGAATTCGCTACGCGGCCAATAACAATGCCAAGGCTTATGCCTATGGATTAGATGTGCGATTAAATGGAGAATTTGTCCCTGGCACAGAATCTTGGTTTTCATTTGGATATTTGAAAACGGAAGAAGCCATCGCCGGCCGAGAATACATCGCCCGTCCAATGGACCAAAGACTCAAGTTTGGTATTTTATTTCAGGATTATGTTCCCAACCTACCCAAAATGAAAATGTATCTCAATTTGGTTTACAATACCGGCGTTCCCGGAGGCTCACCAAGCTATGCAGATGTATATGATTATCAAAACCGTTTACCGGATTACAAACGAGCTGACATTGGGATGTCTTATGTGGTTGTAGACGAGGAAAATCCCGCTAAAAGTGGATGGAAAAGCCACTTCAAAGCACTTTCATTAGGGGTTGAGATCTTTAATATATTTGACGTTCAAAATTCAATTACAAACACTTGGGTCCGAGATGTCTATTCGAAGTTTCAATACGCCATTCCAAATTATTTAACCCCAAGAGTTTTTAATTTAAGAGTCAGTATGCGCTTTTAGGCGGAGTCTAAAATAAGCGTCTTTAGGATTTCAATCACTATATCAATTTCTTTTGTTGTATTAAAGCAACTGAATGAAAAGCGTACGGAGGGTTTTTTTAAATTTTCTTCAGAAAGAACTTCATTTAATACATGAGATCCTATACTACTACCACTCTGACAAGCACTGCCTTTTGAACAGGCAATCCCCTTGAGATCTAACTGAAATTGGAATAATGGGGCTTTTTCTTGAGCAACAGGCAAACATACATTGACCAGGGTGTAAGTACTCTTATCAAAATCATCGCAACAGCCATTGAATTCCACCCCAGGAATTTCTTCTCTTAGTCGTTTTATGAAATAAGTTTTTAGACTGAGGATGTAGTCTGTTTCAGAGTTGATATTTTTATATGCAATTTCTAATGAAGCGTCCATACCAACTATGTCATGAATGCTTTCAGTACCAGCACGACACCCCCGTTCTTGTGTCCCACCCGTAATGATGGGTTGCAAACCAAATCCACTTCTCACAAATGCAAAACCGACTCCTTTAGGTCCATGGAATTTATGTGCACTGGCAGCCAAAAAATCAATTGGGATTTTTGATACATCTAGAGGGTAATGACCGACAGATTGCACAGTATCGCTATGAAATAGGGCGGCGTATTTTTTACATAAATTTGCAACGTATTCGAGGTCTAAAATGGTTCCAATTTCATTGTTAATGTGCATTAAAGACACCAGCGTTTTCTCAGAAGATTGAGATAATAATTCTTCTAAGTGCTGCATGCAAACAGACCCATCATTTAAAACTTTGACATAACTCACACTTACTTTTGAACTGTTTAAGAGTGCCTCAATGGTGTGACTGACCGCATGGTGTTCAATCTTAGACGAAATAATGTGCCTCACACCCATATCACAGACCGCAGAACGCAAAACAAGATTATCCGCCTCGGTCCCACCAGAAGTGAAAATAATTTCTGAAGCTTTAGCATTAAGATGGGATGCAATACGCTTACGACACTGTTCTAAAATAGATTTAGAGGCCCGTCCTATGCTGTGAGTAGATGAGGCATTTCCATAGGTAGATTTTAAAATGAGTGCCATTTTGTCCGCAACTTCTTCACGAACTTGTGTGGTGGCAGCATTATCGAAATAAATGGGGGTCATTTCATTTGTATTTATTATAACAAAAGTAATCAAATTAAATAATTGACAATAACATTACATTTATTTATGAATTCTTTTATTTTTGTCATAAAGAGTCTAAACTTATGCGCAAATATTTAGCAATTTTTTTCATGGGTCTGCTTATCACTTCATGCAGTGACGGTGATATCATTGAAGTGCAATTAGATTTTGATAAAGATTTGTCTTTGTGCGAAATAGAAACTACAAATCAACAAGGAAATACAAGTGAAAACCTTTTATTTTTTGACACACGAACCGATCCTTTTGAATCCTTATCGCTAATCCTTCCCAAAACAACGGCCACCCAAGCAATCTTCAATCCTATAAATAATGGCGATTCTCAAAGTGTTGTGATCAATGGAACTACTACTCAATTTCACTACAGGGCTTACAACGGGGATCCAAATACACTTTTTTGTTCGGTCATCTCCCCTGCAGATGTTACAGTGACTGAAAATTATGCTTCTAGCGGAGGAACTGCCACTTTCGTTTCAACTTTCATAGATGACGATGGTGATGGCGTTCCGACAGCACTTGAATTTGATGGAGATAGTGATGGAGATGGCATTCCAAATTATATAGATGAAGACGATGATGGTGATAATGTCTTGACCATTAATGAAAATCCAGATCCAAACAACGATGGCGATTTATCGGATGCTCAAGACTCAGACGGGGATCTTATCCCTGACTATTTAGATAATGATGATGACAATGATGGCACCCTAACTATCAATGAAGATGAAAATGGAAATGGCAACTTATTTGATGACATTGCGAGCGGCTCAACAACGGCCCGTTTTTTGGATATCAATTTTTCAAATTCTTATACCATTCAAACTTTAAACGAGAATCTATTTTTTAGAACGGTAACCATAACAATAACACTTTCAAATATTGACATTTCGATTTTAGCAGCAGATACTCTAGAATTAGGAACTTACCAAACAGTGCTTATTTTATAGCTTTTTGTTCTGAAAAATATAAACTTCTGTGGCACCATGGCCATAGACTCTAAATTCAGCAGGATAGAATTTTAGGAAATCATAACGCTTCAGTAAATACTCTAGTTCTAGCTTCAAAACGCCCTCACCCACCCCGTGAATAAAAATCACCTTTTGTATGCGTTTTTCAATAGCAAATTCTAATCGGCGCTTTGCAGTGTCTAGTTGCAGTGTAAGCATCTCATGATTGGACATGTTTTTGCTCGATTTAACCAATTGGTGAATGTGTAAATCGACTTCCATTGGAGGTGGCTGCTTGGACTTGGTCTTAATTTTAGCACTTTTCTTTATTCCTTTAAACTGCTTTTCGGAAAGAATTTGCTGGATTGATTGGTTTTTAAAAGCTGAGGTTTTTAGCAGGTGGTTGTCCATTTTAACCAATTCTGAAGCTTCAAAATTCATCTCAAAACCCGTATTGGTTTCAATGCAAATGCTTTTATTTTTAATGGCTGTAACACGACCTGAAAGGTCGGCATCTAATACCGATACAAAATCTCCGATTTTAAATTTCATTCTTCTTCGTCATAAGATTGAACAGCATAGGGATCCATTTCAGGCTTATCTCCAATGCCCTTTGAAATTAAATACAGTCCAATCACCAAAAGTACCAATCCTAAAATTGAGGCAAAAGTTTGCGAATCAGAAAACAGTTCATCACAGATTAATAGGCATAAACCAGAAAAAAAAGCAGTGTATTTTATTGAAACTGTGGACATTTGATATATTTCTTACATTAAAAATAAAACCTTTCATTGAAATATGTTTAATCTCATTAATTTTTTTTATTAATTGCAGAATTATTTCTTTCTTTGGAAAATCTATTTTATGTCAATCGAAAACTACATGCTACCTTGTCTTAATAAAACCCTTTTTGGTTTTGAATGTATGGGTTGTGGATTTCAGCGCTCTTTATTAGCAATTTTTCAAGGCCAGTTTCTTAAAGCCTTTGTGTTATATCCCGCTATTTTTCCTATTATTACACTGTTAACCCTGATTGTCATCTCGAAATTTTATAAATTTAAATACCATCAAAAAAGCATCAATGTAGTGGCTTTAATTTCCATCAGTGCTATTATTACTAACCATATAATTAAACAATTTTTATCATGAAAAAATCATTAAACACTGCAGTTATTTACGTACTTAGTATCATCGGTTTACTGTGTTGTTGCGTCGGAGGACTTGGATTTCTGTTATCAGGTCCCGCCTATTTAATGGCCAATAAAAAAATTAAAGATGCCGAGCTCAGTCCAGACGATTACGAGGGCAGTATCAGTGCAATGAACACGGCTAAAACGGTCGCATTGGTCATTTTGATCATCAATGTACTTTATCTGCTTTACACCATCTATGTATTAGCGACAGGCGATTTTAGTGAATTCCAAAGAGAATTTGAAAAAGCCATGGAAGAAATGAACCAGTCTGCTTAGACGATTGCTATTGGGGTTTTCACAAATCGGAGTTATTGTCATTGTTCTGATGGTAAGTTGGTATAACCCATATTAAAAAGTGTAAATCCAAAAATGTCAGCGTATTGCGCGATGGTCTTGCTAACGGGAGTTCCCGCACCATGCCCCCCATCGGTTTCTATGCGAATTAGGGTCGGATTATTTCCAGATTGTTTGTTTTGTAATTCTGCTGCAAACTTAAAACTATGAGCGGGGACCACACGATCATCGTGGTCTCCTGTAGTTACCAAAGTTGCAGGATAGGAAATGCCTTTATTTACATTGTGAACCGGTGAATACCCTAAAAGATATGCAAACATTTCCTGACTGTCTTGGGCTGTTCCATAATCATAAGCCCATCCTGCACCCGCTGTAAAGGTATGGTAACGCAACATATCTAAGACACCCACTGCGGGTAATGCTACTTTCATCAAATCTGGACGTTGGGTCATGGTGGCTCCTACAAGAAGGCCTCCGTTAGACCCACCGCGTATGGCTAGATAATCTGATGTGGTATATTGTTCTGAAATTAAGTACTCTGCAGCTGCAATAAAGTCATCAAATACATTTTGCTTGTTCATTTGGGTACCAGCAGTGTGCCAGTTTTTGCCATATTCACCACCACCACGTAAATTTGGAACAGCATAAATTCCTCCTTGATCAAGCCAAACCGCATTAGCAACGCTAAAACTTGGATTTAAACTGATGTTAAATCCTCCGTAACCATAAAGAATTGTAGGATTTTTACCATCTAGATTGATCCCCTTTTTATGGGTTATGATCATTGGGATTTTGGTGCCATCTTTTGAGGCGTAAAAAACTTGCTTACTCTCATAGCCATCAGAGTTAAAATCAATTTCGGGTCGCCAATACAATTCCGAAAGACCTGTTTCTATATCAAAAGTGTAGATGCTTGCAGGCGTTTTGTAATTGTTGAACGAATAAAAGTCTACCTTGTCTTCTTTTTTACCTCCAAAACCTCCAGCATTTCCAATTCCAGGAAGTTTTATATCGCGAATAAAATTCCCATCATAATCGTATTGTTTTACTTGTGATATGGCATCTACCACATACTCTGCAAAGAAATAACCCCCAGCAGTTGATGCACTCAGAACATGTTTTGTCTCGGGAATTAAATCAACCCAATGCTCTGGGCTTGGGTTTTGCGCATCTACAGAAACTATTTTTTGATTTGGAGCGTTTAAATTGGTGACAAAAAATAATTTAGCACCTACATTGTCAATTAAATATGTATCGCTCTCAGTGTGCTCTAAAATAGGAATGAAAGAACTGTTGGGCTTTGTTAGATCTTTAAAAATTAACTTATTACCAGAAGTAGAAACCCTCAATGACACAAACAAATAACGATTATCCTCTGTAACGGTAGCGCCAATATAGCGGTGCTTTTCTTCTGCTGTACCGCCATAAATTAAAACATCCTTTTTCTGAGGCGTTCCTAATTGGTGGTAATAGACCTTGTGTTGATCTGTTTTATCAGAAAGCGCACTACCCTTTGGTTTGTCATAGCTGGAATAATAAAATCCTTCATCTTTATACCAAGACAGGCCACTAAATTTGATATCAACTAACGTGTCCCCTATAATTTTTTTTGAGGCAACGTCCATCATTACTACCTTGCGCCAATCGCTACCGCCTTCAGAAATACTATAGGCCAAAAGATGCCCACTTTTTGAAAAACTCAATCCAGCTAAGGAAACCGTTCCATCTTCTTTAAATGTATTGGGATCCAGAAAAACAGTGGCTGACTCGGGACTTTCATCATTCTTATAACGGTATATGACGTATTGATTTTGAAGGCCGTTATTTTTATAAAAATAAGTATAATCACCTTCTTTGAAGGGAGAGCCAATTTTTTCATAGTTCCATAATTTTTCAAGACTCTTTTTTAAAGTGCTTCGGAATGGAATTTTGTCTAAATAATCAAAAGTGGTTTTGTTCTGACTGCGCACCCATGCTTCAGTTTCTTTGCTGCGGTCATCTTCAAGCCATCGGTATGGGTCTTTAACTGAAGTTTCAAAATATTGATCCACAGTATCGACCTGTTTAGTGATGGGGTATTGAACTTTGATTTGTTTGAATTTGTTTTTATTACAAGACATGATAAATAATAGAAAAAACAGGGGGAAGATTTTAGATTTCATTAATATGATATTTAAGCATTAAAATTGAAAGGAAAAAATAAATATTATTTTTCAAATGTTTTTAAGGTGCTAATTATGATGTCAACACAATCTAATAGTTGTGACTCAGTCATTACCAATGGAGGAGCAAAACGGATGATATTGCCGTGGGTTGGTTTGGCTAAAAGTCCATTATCTCTTAGTTTGAGACAAATATTCCATGCCGTGTCACTGTCTTCAGAGTCGTTTATTACAATGGCATTGAGCAGACCTTTACCACGAACGAGTTTTACAATGGAACTGCTTAGAATGTAAGCATTCAATCGGTCTCTAAAGAGATTACCAAGATGAAATGCTTTCTCCGTAAGGTTTTCATCCACAATAACTTCCAAAGCTGCATGAGCGACAGCACATGCGAGTGGATTGCCACCAAATGTTGAGCCGTGTTCTCCAGGACCAATGCACATCATAACGGCATCGTCAGCCAGTACAGCTGAAACAGGGAAAACACCTCCAGAAAGCGCCTTACCTAATACGAGAATATCAGGTCGTGCAACTTCATAATCTGTTGCTAACATTTTGCCAGTACGACCAATGCCAGTCTGAACTTCATCAGCAATAAACAAAACATTGTATTTATCGCACAAAGCTCTAACACCAGACATGTAGCCCGCATCGGGGACCACAACACCAGCCTCACCCTGAATCGGTTCTACCATAAAAGCACAAACGTTGGGGTCTTTAAATTGATTTTCTAATGCTTCTAAGTCGTTGTAAGGAATTAGATCGTAACCTGGCATAAAAGGACCAAAACCACTGTACGACAAAGGGTCGTCTGAAGATGAGATGGCAGCCAAGGTACGGCCCCAAAAATTACCATTGGCAAAAATAATCCTGGCCTTGTTTTTTTCGATACCTTTTTTTAGGTATCCCCACTTTCTGGCAAGCTTATTGGCGGTCTCACCACCTTCGACTCCAGTATTCATTGGAAGCACTTTATCGTAACCAAATAATTTGGTGATATAAGCCTCATAACGGCCCAATACATTGTTGTGAAAAGCTCTAGATGTCAAAGTTAATCGTCTGGCCTGTGTTTCTAGCGCCTTTGTTATTTTTGGATGACAGTGCCCCTGATTTACAGCTGAATATGCTGATAAAAAATCATAATACTTCTTTCCTTCAACATCCCAAACAAAGACCCCCTCACCCCTAGTTAAAACAACAGGTAAGGGGTGGTAGTTATGAGCGCCATAAACGTGCTCTAGTTCAATAGCCTCTTCTGAGGTATTTACATTTAAAACTGACATTGTAAAATATTTTTTAAGATTTGGAAAACAAAATTCCTTCTTTAGCGGAGAGAAATCACCCTACACAATGCAAATTAATAAGATTTTTTTTGTTATTGAAATAAAACCATGTTTAAATCCAAGATTAGACTAAATTATCAGGCTAAATTTTTTCATACAATTCCAAGAGCTTAAATTAATTTCTTTAAGTATTTTTACCACATGCCTAGAAAAAATAAAAAAAATAGAAAAAAAGAATTCCAAGGCCTCGAGGTTTTTGATGCCGGTGCCAAAGGGAAAAGTGTTGCCAAAGCCCCGGATGGAAAAATTGTCTTTCTTTCAGATGCCATACCTGGCGATGTGGTAGATGTACAAACCTTTAAGAAAAGAAAAGGATATTACGAAGCAAAAACGACCAAATTTCACAAATTTTCAGAAGACAGAATCGACCCTTCTTGCAAACATTTTGGCAGCTGTGGGGGTTGTAAATGGCAGTATATGACATATGCCAAACAACTGTTTTTTAAACAAAAGGAAGTTACCAATAATTTGCAACGAATTGGAAAAGTAGAATTGCCGGAGGCAAGCTCTATTCTCGGCTCAAAAAATCTATTTTTTTACAGAAATAAAATGGAGTTTTCTTTTAGCAATTCCCGTTGGCTTTCGCAAGACGAAATTAATTCCGAACAGCCTATCGCAAATAGAAATGCCTTAGGGTTTCACATTCCTGGAATGTGGGATAAAATCTTAGACATTAATAAATGTTGGCTTCAAGCCGACCCCTCAAACAGCATTAGAAATGACCTTAAAACCTTTGCTACTTCCAATGATATTCCGTTTTTTGACCCTCGAAATCAGTCAGGTGTACTCCGCACACTTATGATTAGAACAAGCAGCATTGGAGAGATCATGGTACTTGTACAATTCTACACGGCCACACAAAAACAAATCGAAGCAGTTCTTGATTTTCTCAAGGCTTCGTATCCTGAAATAACCGCATTACTTTATGTAGTTAACCCCAAACGAAATGACACCATTTATGATCAAGAGGTTATTTGTTACCACGGTCGAGATTATATTGTTGAATCAATGGAGGGTTTACATTTTAAAATTAATGCCAAGTCCTTTTATCAAACAAACTCTGAACAAGCCTATAGCTTGTATAAAATTACAAGAGATTTTGCAGGTCTTACTGGAAATGAAATTGTTTATGACTTGTATACGGGCACGGGTACAATTGCACAGTTTGTAGCCAAAAAAGCACGGAAAGTTATTGGAATAGAGGCCGTTCCGGATGCCATAAAAGCAGCCAAAGAAAACGCCCTACATAATAAGATTCAAAACGTTGATTTTTTTGTGGGTGACATGAAGCGAATTTTTAACGATACCTTTATTGAAACCCACGGCCACCCGGATGTTGTTATAACAGACCCACCAAGAGATGGAATGCACAAAGAGGTTGTTCAACAAATTCTGAAAATTGCGCCTTCTAAAATTGTATATGTAAGTTGCAACAGCGCTACACAAGCAAGGGACCTAGCGCTAATGGATGCAGCTTATAAAGTGGCTAGAACACAAGCAATAGATATGTTTCCGCAAACACATCATGTAGAAAATGTTGTACTTTTGGAAAAAAGAATTTAAATCTTTTATGAAACGTATTTTATTTTTAGGATTGATCTTATTTTTACCCGCTTGCGAACCCGATGACATTTGCAGTGATAGCACGCAAACAACTTCCCCTTTGGTTATTGAGTTTTTTAACATCGAAAATCTCAGCGATACCAAAACCGTCCCTGGTTTATTTGCGATTGGGTTGGATGTTAATGGCAATGAGGTTGTGGTGGACGGAGAAGTTGTTAGTTCAAGAAACAAAATCGCATTACCCCTCGATGTGAGTCAGAATCAAACCCAATTTAAACTCTATCAAAATTACAGTGTAGCAGATGGCATTGTACAAGGAAACCCAGATACCATTACAATTACATACACCTCAGAATCTGTATATGTTTCCAAAGCCTGTGGCTATAAAAATGTATTTACAATTCAAAGCTTTGAAATACAATCGGATTTAGATTTATGGATGATTGTATCTTCTATTGCAATAAATGAAGTCGCCAATGAAAATGAAACACATGTCGAGATACTACATTAGACTTCTGTTAATTCTTTTAATTTCAGCGCCTCTGTTTGCGCAAGACAATGAAAATGAACTCCCCCAAGACAGTACCGCCTTCAAAGAAAAGTACGGGCTGCGCTTTGGGATAGACTTGAGTCGGTTGGGGCGCACAGCTTTTGATTCAGACTATTCAGGTTTTGAAATCAATGCAGATTACCGCCTGACAAAACGGCTTTATGTGGCTGGTGAATTAGGATTTGAGGACAAAACTACTAGCACTTTTTTTTTAGATTCTAATGCAAAAGGAAGCTATTTTAAAGCGGGGGTTGACTTTAATCTTTACCGCAATTGGCTAGGAATGCAAAATATGATTTTTAGTGGCTTACGTACTGGAATTGGAAGTTTTAGCCAAACTCGAGAACGTTATACAATTTATGATGCAAACAATCAAACTTGGGGCGAAGTCTCCAATGATGAAAGCATTGAATATTCTGGCCTGACCGCCGCTTGGGTTGAATTGCTATTTGGTGTCAAAACCGAACTTTTCAATAATTTATTTTTAGGATTGAATGTTCAACTTAAAGTACGCATTGCCGATACTGATATAAATAACTTTGAAAACATCTATATTCCAGGGTTTGGACGCACATACGACAGTACCAAAATTGGAACAGGTTTTAGTTACACCCTTTCCTACCTGTTACCAATCTACAAAAAAGGTCCAAAGAAAAAGAAAAATGTGGGTGAAGAACAACCCACAGATAATTAAGTATTTTAGCGAATCAACTTCTTGTATTTAATTCGCTTTGGGATCGAGTCACCTCCGAGTCTGTTGCGTTTATTGATTTCATATTCACTAAAGCTACCTTCAAAAAAATAGACTTCAGAGTTGCCCTCAAATGCTAAAATATGGGTACAAATTCGATCTAAAAACCAGCGATCGTGGCTGATGACAACAGCACAGCCCGCGAAATTCTCAAGACCTTCCTCCAAAGCTCTTAACGTATTGACATCTAAATCATTAGTGGGTTCATCAAGTAGTAAAACGTTACCTTCTTCTTTTAAAGTCATCGCTAAATGCAAGCGGTTGCGCTCTCCTCCAGATAATAGTTTTACTTTTTTATTTTGCTCACTACCCGAAAAATTAAAACGACTTAGGTAGGCACGAGAATTGACTTGACGCCCTCCCATCATGATTAAATCCTGTTCATCACTAAAATTCTGCCAAATGGTTTTTTCTAAATCAATATTTGAGTGGCTTTGGTCAACATAAGCAATTTTTGCAGTTTCACCAACATTGAATGTGCCTTTATCAGCCGTTTCTTCCCCTTGGATCATCCTAAAAATTGTTGTTTTACCAGCGCCATTGGGTCCGATGACACCCACAATACCGGCTTGGGGAAGTTTAAAATTCAAATTATCATATAGTAACTTTTCGCCGTAGGCTTTACTTACGCCATTAGATTCAATCACATTGGTGCCCAAACGCGGACCGTTAGGAATATAAATTTCAAGCTTTTCATCCAATTGCTTCTGATCCTGATTTAGCAATTTATCGTAATTTTTAAGACGCGCTTTTTGTTTGGTCTGACGGCCTTTCGCCCCTTGGCGCACCCAATCCAGTTCGCGCTCCAAGGTCTTTTGACGTTTGGAAGCTGTTTTACTCTCTTGTGCTAAACGTTTGGATTTCTGATCTAACCAAGAAGAATAGTTCCCTTTCCAAGGAATCCCTTCCCCTCTATCGAGTTCTAAAATCCAGCCCGCCACATTGTCTAAGAAATAGCGGTCGTGTGTCACTGCAATCACAGTGCCTTTGTATTGGGCCAAATGTTGTTCCAGCCAATGCACGGACTCAGCGTCAAGATGGTTGGTGGGCTCGTCCAAAAGCAAAACATCTGGCTCTTGTAATAATAAACGACACAAGGCAACTCTTCGGCGTTCACCTCCAGAGAGTACTCCAATTTTTTTATCACTATCTGGGGTGCGCAAAGCATCCATTGCGATTTCTAATTTGGTGTCTAATTCCCAAGCATTGGAAGCATCTATTTGATCTTGTAATTCTGATTGACGGTTCATGAGTTTTTCCATGCGATCTGCATCCGAATAAACTTCTTCCAAGCCAAACATATCGTTAATTTTATTGTACTCATCCAAGATGGCAACGGTGTCACCCACACCCTCTTTAACAACATCTAAAACTGTTTTATCAACATCTAATTCAGGTTCTTGTTCTAAAAAACCAACTGAGTAGTCCTGTGAAAAAACCACATCACCTTGATAATTTTTATCAACCCCTGCTATGATTTTAAGCAAGGTAGACTTCCCAGAGCCATTGAGTCCTAAAATGCCAATTTTAGCACCATAAAAAAAACTGAGATAAATGTTTTTAAGAACTGGGGTATTGGCACTTTGAAAGGTCTTAGTAACCCCAGTCATTGAAAAAATAATTTTTTTATCGTCACTCATTAAACCCTACCCTTTAATGCATTAAAAACCCAAGCAATGGCAAAGAAGCCAATACCAACAGCTGCGAAACCCCAGCCAGCAATTTCTTTATAACGAAAGGCACCAAGAGCGATCAGCCCAACGCCTACAAAAATCATAATATAAGTGGCCCAAGCCAGTACGGTATTTTTATTCATTTTTTTCTTATCAAATTGAAATTCAAATATCGTGAATAAATTAAGTTTTATAAAATTAATTTACAGTAAATAAAATCAGTCTTTTTTATTAAATTTGGAGGAACTGAGAAAACAAGATGATAACCTCACAACATATTACTCAATAATAATTATAAAATGACAGAAATACTAATTGCTTTTTTATGTGTTGTGATATTGGGACTGCTGTATTTTTTGTACACTTCAAAGAAAAACACAAATGCATCCTCTACCAACGACTTAATTCAATTTTCTAATGCGCTAAGTACTCAAATACAAGAGATAAGAAAGGAAATTGATGCCAATTCTAAAGAAAGTAGAACAGAAATTGAATCTAAATTAAAAGACATCAACAAGCAAATTAATGATTTTCATAAGACTTCAACTTCTAACATCACAGCCCAATTTAAGGAATCCAACAAAGTTATTAAAGATGTGACCTCTGAGTTGGAAAAAATTAAAGGAACCAATGAACAAGTTTTGAGTTTTGCCAACCAAATGAAAACCTTGGAGAAGATTTTAGGTAATCAGAAACAAAGAGGAATTTTAGGGGAAATTCAACTCGAAAATTTATTGGCCAACGTCTTACCGCCTGAACTTTTTCAAATGCAATATTCATTTCAAAATAACGAGGCTGTAGATGCCATAGTTAGAGTGGGGCAATATGTCATCCCAATCGATGCAAAATTCTCACTTGACAATTATAATAAGATGATTGAGTGTACCAATAAAGATGAATTAGCAGCTTTAGAAAAAAAATTCAAATCTGATATCAAAGGAAGAATTGATGAAACCGCCAAATACATCAGACCGAATGAAAATACAACGGACTATGCTTATATGTTCATTCCTGCAGATGGTTTGTATCAAGATTTATTAAACAGCAGAGTTGGAACCTTAAAAATCAATCAACGTGATTTGGTGTCCTACGCCTATACAAAAAAAGTTATGATTGTTTCGCCCATGAGCTTATTTCCAATGCTACAAATAACGGTCAAGGCATTGCATAATTTAAAAGTTGAAGATTCAATTAATGATATTTTAAAAAATGTTGGTAAGCTCTCCAACCATTTAAATGCTTATAAAACCTATCATGACAAACTGGGTAACACTTTAGGCATTGCTGTGGGCCATTACAATAACAGTACTAAGGAATTCAAAAAAATAGATAAGGATGTCATCAAAATTTCATCCGGAAACTCCAATCTAAATATTAGTTCAGAGGAGATTGAAAGACCACTTTTAGAGGATTAGTTTATCGCGGAAACTTATTTCTTTATTGGCGTTAAAAATTAGAATTGTAAATCTTCGTTAAACAAAAACAATGGACTGAAGATATTTGTTACTTTTGCTTCAAAGACAACACGGTATGGACCTAAACTTCAATAAAAACGAAGACCAGAATAAATTACTTTTATCGGAATTGCGGAAGCGCTTTGTAAAAGTGAAACTTGGAGGTGGGACTGCAAAAATCAAAAAACAGCATGCCAAGGGTAAAATGACCGCACGGGAACGAATTGACTACCTTTTAGACCCCAAGTCTAAAGCTCTCGAAATTGGTGCTTTTGCGGGTGAGGGTATGTACGCTAAACACGGTGGCTGTCCATCTGCAGGTGTGGTTGTTAAAATAGGCCACGTTTCTGGACGCCTATGTGTTGTTGTCGCTAATGATGCTACTGTAAAAGCAGGGGCTTGGTTTCCCATTACCGCCAAAAAGAATTTGAGAGCCCAAGAAATTGCTATTGATAATCAACTTCCAATACTATACCTAGTGGACTCTGCAGGCGTTTATTTACCTATGCAAGACGAAATATTCCCTGATAAAGAGCATTTTGGTCGAATATTTAGAAACAATGCTCAAATGAGTAGCATGGGGATTACTCAAATTTCAGCCATAATGGGGAGTTGTGTCGCTGGAGGAGCCTATTTACCCATCATGAGTGATGAAGCCATCATTGTAGATAAAACAGCCAGTATTTTTCTTGCAGGCAGTTATTTGGTGAAGGCAGCCATAGGAGAAAATATTGACAATGAAACACTTGGAGGTGCCACTACCCATTGTGAAATTAGTGGAGTTACAGATTACAAAGCTAAAAATGATAAAGATGCGCTGGATAAAATAAAAGCCATTATGGCAAAAATTGGAGCACCTCAAACAGCAGGATTCAATAGAGTAAAGGGAGTTAAGCCTAAAGAAAACCCAGACGCTATATTTGGGATTCTTCCCCACTCTAGAGCGGACCAGTACGATACCTACGAAATTATCAAACGCTTGGTTGATAAGTCTGAATTCGAAGAATACAAAGCAGGCTATGGTAAAACAATCATCACAGCTTATGCACGCATAGATGGATGGGCCGTTGGTATTGTTGCAAATCAACGTAAGTTGGTAAAAACCAAAAGTGGTGAAATGCAATTTGGTGGTGTGATTTACAATGACAGTGCTGATAAGGCAACCCGTTTTATAGCGAATTGCAATCAGAAAAAAATTCCACTGGTGTTTTTACAGGACGTAACCGGATTTATGGTTGGCAGCAAAAGTGAACATAGTGGTATCATCAAAGATGGCGCTAAGATGGTCAATGCCGTTAGCAACTCCGTAGTGCCTAAATTCACTGTAATCATTGGAAACAGTTATGGAGCTGGAAATTACGCCATGTGCGGTAAGGCTTATGATCCAAGACTGATTGTAGCATG
>CAJWDI010000029.1:0-20947 GCA_913031185.1 uncultured Flavobacteriaceae bacterium
TATTTGTGATCACATCGTTTTCAGACAAAAATTTATCGTATTCTGCAAATGCCATGGGCAGAATCTGTGAATTTGGCACCAATGCCATTGTTTTTTTTCCAGTAAATGGGTTGGTAGCGCAGGAAGCGCTGAAAAAAACAAGAACAAGAAATAAAATTTTAATTTTCATTGATTTAATTTTTCAATACTAAATACTTCGTTACCTATGACACATAAAGATTAAACAAGTCACAAAGTTTTGTGAAAAAAATGATACCCATACTAAAAATACCTAATTTTATTAAATAAATCAAATCCATGCCCTGTAAGACATTGCTATTGTTTTGTTCTCTCTTTTTTTTGATGGCCTGTAAATCAGAAGCTCAAAAAAAATCCACTTTTAAAATTCAAAAAACAGATGCTGAGTGGAAATTGCAATTAACAGACTTGGAGTATTATGTGATGCGAAATGAAGGCACTGAGCCCGCTTTTTCAAGTCCCCTTGACAAAAACTACAGTTCAGGTACTTATGCTTGCAAGGGTTGTGAAAGCCCTCTTTTTCTTAGCAGTCATAAATTTAACTCTGAATCGGGTTGGCCTAGCTTTGATCGTGAAATTAAAGGCAATGTTGCTTTTTCAGTAGATTACAACATAGGTATTGCGCGAACTGAAGCACATTGTGCAAGTTGTGGAGCACATTTGGGCCATGTCTTTAATGACGGACCCAAAAAAACCACTGGAAAGCGCCATTGTATTAATGGAATTGCCCTAAAATTTATCCCAAAAAAATGAGTGATTATAAAATAAATAAAACCGATGCCGAGTGGAAATCCCAACTCAGCGATGAACAATACCGTATTTTACGAAAAAAAGGAACGGAAATGCCTTTCACAGGGATATATAACAGCCATTCTGAAGCGGGATCATACTACTGTGCGGGCTGCGAAGCCCCATTGTTTAAAAGCGAAGCCAAGTTTGACAGCGGCTGTGGCTGGCCAAGTTTTGATGCTTCAATTAAAGGAAACGTAAATTATAACCTTGATAAAAGCCATGGAATGTTGCGCACAGAAATTATTTGTGAATCGTGTGGCGGACATCTTGGACATGTATTTAACGACGGTCCAACAGCTACTGGCACCCGCTATTGTGTCAACTCTGCAAGTTTAGATTTCAAAAAAACTTAGCAAAACATAAACACTTTCTATTTTCACCTCACGGGGCTTTATTTATAGCACTAGGTTTTGTAAATTTGCTGGGTTTATTAACCACTAATTCAATAGACTTATGAGTAAATATGATGTGATTGTTTTGGGAAGCGGTCCAGGAGGTTATGTAACCGCCATTCGTGCCTCTCAGTTGGGATTTAAAACAGCTGTGATAGAAAAAGAAAGCTTGGGCGGTGTTTGTTTGAACTGGGGATGTATTCCTACGAAAGCACTCTTAAAATCGGCACAGGTTTTTGATTATCTCAAACATGCTGAAGATTACGGACTAAAAGTTGAAACTTATGATAAAGATTTTGATGCGGTCGTCAACCGCAGTCGTAACGTGGCAGAAGGCATGAGCAAAGGCGTTCAGTTTTTGATGAAAAAGAATAAAATTGATGTAATTATTGGTTACGGAAAAATTAAGCCAGGAAAAAAAGTGGATGTTGACGGTACTGAATACAGCGCCGATCACATCATTATTTCTACAGGTGCGCGTTCTAGAGAATTACCAAGTTTACCACAAGATGGCAAAAAAGTCATTGGTTACAGAAAAGCCATGACCTTAGAAAAACAGCCCAAAAAACTAATTATAGTTGGTTCTGGTGCCATTGGTGTTGAATTTGCCTATTTCTACAATGCGATGGGAACAGAAGTCACAGTTGTTGAATACATGCCACGCATTGTCCCTGTGGAAGATGAAGAGATATCCAAGCAATTAGAGCGTTCTTTTAAAAAATCTGGAATTAAAATTATGACTTCCACAGAAGTGACTGCAGTTGACACTTCGGGGAAAGGCGTTAAGGCCAGCGTTAAAACCAATAAAGGAGATGATACGCTAGAAGCAGATGTGGTACTATCAGCCGTAGGCATCAAAACAAATATTGAAAATATTGGCCTTGAAGACGTTGGTATTGTAACAGATCGTGATAAAATATTAGTCAATGACTTTTACCAAACCAATATGCCAGGCTACTATGCCATTGGTGATGTAACTGCGGGTCCTGCCCTCGCCCATGTGGCTTCTGCGGAAGGTATTTTGTGTGTCGAAAAAATAGCAGGACAACAGGTTGAAGCATTAGATTATGGCAATATTCCTGGGTGTACCTATTGCAGCCCAGAAGTAGCCAGTGTTGGACTTACAGAAGCCCAAGCGAAAGAACAAGGTTTAGAAATTAAAATTGGGAAATTTCCTTTTTCTGCTTCCGGAAAAGCCAGTGCCGGTGGCAATACCGAAGGTTTTGTAAAGGTCATCTTTGATGCCAAGTATGGCGAATGGCTGGGCTGCCATATGATCGGCGCGGGGGTTACTGATATGATTGCTGAGGCGGTATTAGGGCGAAAATTAGAAACCACTGGACACGAAGTGCTCAAAACAATTCACCCGCACCCTACCATGAGTGAGGCCGTTATGGAAGCGGTGGCAGATGCCTATGACGAGGTCATTCACATCTAAATTAAAAAATAAAAATTGAATTAAAGGCGGCCATTGGTCGTCTTTTTTGTTTATAGGAAACTTTGTAAGGCCAAAGCATAACTTTTTAGACCAAATCCTAAGACGACTCCTTTAGCATTTGGAGAAATAAAGGATTGGTGGCGAAATTCTTCTCTACTGTAAGTATTTGAGATGTGTACTTCAATGACAGGAGTAGAAATGCCTTTTACCGCATCACCAATTCCAACAGAAGTATGGGTATAGGCAGCGGCATTGAGCACAATGCCATCATAAGAGAAACCAACCTCGTGCAGCTTATCAATGAGTGCTCCTTCAATATTAGACTGGTAATAATCAAGCGCCAAAGCAGGAAAATCTTCTTGAAGGGTTTTAAAATAAGCATCAAAAGACTCAGAGCCATAAATTTCAGGCTCTCGCTTGCCTAGAAGGTTCAAATTAGGGCCATTGATGATGATGATTTTTTTCATGTTGTAAAAATACAAAAGTTATGGCATAAAAAAAGAGAAGCCTAAGCTTCTCTTTTTATTATTTAATCTGTATTAATTAGAAATTATAACCTACAGATAATTGTAAAACGCTATGTTTAAAACCATCAGAGTCACCATCAGGGACATCGGTCATACCAATACTGTATCTAAGACCAAAATTTAAACCAGAATCCAATTTATATCCAGCTCCAAGATTTAAAGCAAAATCAGTAGATTTACAATCATCTTTAAAATCTGTCGTAGTAGATTCTGATGCTGATACACCTGTAGCTATATCAGTAGCAGAAACATCTGTTTCAGATTCGGCGCTCAATAGAAAACCTATTTGAGGACCAAATTCTAAGCTAAAACTATCTGAAGCATAATATTTTACCATAATTGGCAAATTTAAGTAGTTAACTCTTCCTGTTGTCTCAACATTAATATCTAAAGCACCATCTTCATAGGAATCGGAGCCAGTGAAACCTTGTCCAGAATATAATAATTCAGGTTGAATAGAGAAAACATCAGAAACTGCTATTTCTGCTGTAACACCTAGATGAAATGAAGTTCTTCCGTCAAAGCCATCTGCATCATCGCCTGTCATACTAGCAAAGTTTAAACCAGCTTTGGCACCAAATGTAACGTCTTGTGCATTAATTGTAAATGCAGTTAATATAAAAGTTAATAAAAGTAATTTTTTCATTTTGTTTGTTTTTATTGATTAATTTAGACAAATATAATCAATTAATTGCATAAAAAAAGGGAAGCCGAAGCTTCCCTTTAATATTATATACTGAACTGATTAGAAAGTGTAAACAGCAGCTAGGTTAAAGGCAGTTAAACCACCTGTTGCTTCACCATCCATATCTACAAAAAGATCTTCACTAGCTGAATCCATTCTTAATTCTGGGATGATCGTTAAATCACCTACAGAGTATCTTCCAGTTAATGTTGGCGTGAAAACAGAAGTATCATTAGCATCATCAAGCATGATGTACTCTAAACGCATACCCCATGAAAAAGTATCAGAAGTTTTCAATTGTGGGTAAGCTGAGATAGAAGTAAACCCTTCAGCACCTAATCCAACAAGAGCAAGCTGCTCACCAGTATGTCTTTGTCCAGTACTTAAGTCGTCAGCACCAAAATCAGCAATGTGCGCATTCAATTTTACATCGAAGCTATCAGTTACATCAAAAGCAGTTTTGATATCAATGTAAGAGGCTGATTGACTAGCAAGGTATGATAAACCAGTAGTCCCTTTATAAGTAACACCAGCACCAACAGAAAAATCACCTGTATCGTTCCCAGTTGTGTATTCTACCGGATTCATAACACCAACACCAGCTCTAAAATCTGATCCAAGATCAAATTGAGCAACTAAACCATTGAAGTTTCTTGGTGAGAATGTAAACATGTGTGACATGCTGTAATGGAAATTATTAGCAGCAGATAATGTTTCATAACCCATCCAAGAGTTAAAACGTCCCATCATCAACATGACTTTATCAGAAGCATTCCAATACATGTAAGCTTCATTGACAACTTCGCCATTGTTATATGCATCCATTCGAGGTCCGTAAGCCATATCAGCAATAAAACCAACGTCTTCGCCTTCATAAGAAAACGTTACATTGACTAAGCCTGCAGAAAAACCTGAATCATCATTAAATAGACTAAGGTCACCAGCGCCTAGTGCTGTATTAGACTGAGCACCTCCATTAAAAGCATCATTAGATGATGTTAAATTGGCTCTAAAATAAGCGTCAACAGAACCTGTTACATTGAACTTTGATTCTTCCTCTTGAGCAAATGTTAAACCAACAAAAGCAAGAGACATAATAGTTAATAATCTTTTCATAATTAATTTTTTGTTTATGATTAATAATGCAAAATTAGACAAAAAAAATTATCAAATCCTAAAAAAAAGTGTTTTTTTTTACTTTAATCGTTAAAAACGTGCACTTTATAGATGTTTTAAGATGGTAAGTTGACCAAAAAAAATTTGAACTATATTTAATTTTTTAAAAAAATATTTTTTTTCTCAAATAATCAATATTTTTAATCTTTAAACCATAACAGCATGCGGATCCTATATATATTATTGTATTTCATTTTGTCAACATTTGTCTATTCGCAAAATCCAACAGTTTATGCGGAAGACATCACTGCCAAAGAACTCAAATCAATGCTTAGCATCTATGCTTCTGACGCTTTTCAAGGTCGTGAAGCAGGAACAGAAGGTGAACAAATGGCGGTAAAATACCTTCGCAATGAATATCAAAAACTTGGGATTTCAGCGGCGAAGCCAGATGGCGATTATTTTCAATACGTGCCTTTAAAACTCAATACGCCACCAAAAGTTAATGTGTCTATACAATCCCAAAAATTCAGTTACTACGAAGATTTTATCAATATTTTGTCAGGACCTACTAAAAACATGCGTTTCGACTCCTATATATATGTGGGCTACGGAATCAAAGACCCTAAATACAACGACTACAAGAATATAGACGTCACAGGAAAATTGGTAGTTGCAATTGCTGGGGAGCCAAAAAATGCAAAAGGACAGTATGTGGTTTCAGGGTCCAACAAAATTTCTAAGTGGTCTAATAACCGACAATCCTTGAGTGCCAAACAAAATTTAGCGAAAGAAATGGGCGCTGCTGCTTTTGTTTTGATTGATGAATCATTATTCAAGCGCTATGCGCGTTACTACAAGCGCAAAGACCAAAGCGAAGGAGAGACTAATTTATCCCTTGATGTCAATTCAAATCCATTTTATGGGTTCTTAGCTGGGGACGACATTGGCAATTCCTTAATCAAGGAAAAAAATGGACTTTATTATAATGACATTCAAATTGATTATAAGAACACATATGAGTCTTTGGTGTCAGAAAATGTGGCAGCATTGATTCCTGGATCGGAAAAACCCAATGAATACATTGTGATTTCTGCACATCTCGACCATATTGGTATTCATCACGGCGCCGTATTTAATGGAGCAGATGACGACGGATCTGGAACTGTGGCCATTTTAGAAATCGCGGAAGCATTTCAAAAAGCGGTTCAAAATGGGGATGGTCCGAAACGCTCAATTCTTCTACTACACGTGAGTGCAGAAGAAAAAGGACTTCTTGGCTCTCAATACTACACAGATTTTGATCCAATTGTTCCTTTAAAAAATACAGTTGCCAATCTAAATATTGATATGATTGGAAGAACAGACCCAAAGCGAAAAAATGGAAAACGAAACTATATTTATCTGATTGGCAGCGATAAGTTAAGCACAGAGCTCCATGAAATTTCTGAAATGGTAAATGAAAAATACACCGCTATTGAACTTGATTATACTTTCAATGATGAAAATGACCCCAATCGATTTTACTACCGCTCGGACCATTATAATTTCGCGAAAAAAAATATTCCAATAATTTTCTATTTCAATGGTACACATGAAGATTATCACAAGGCAACAGATACTGTTGACAAAATACAATTTGATTTGTTAGAAAATAGAACAAAACTTGTATTCTACACGGCTTGGGAGTTGGCCAATAGAAAAGAGCGAGTTGTTGTGGATAAAAAATTCAAATAACTATAAATATTTCGCCTTTTTAAGATCGTTTTTTGTCTCCCTTTTAGTTGATGCTTCAAAAGTATTTATATTTAAAAAATACGGGGGAAACAATAAAAAAAGTCCTCTCAAAATGAAAGGACTTTTTTGGGTGGAAGATCGGTCTCGAACCGACGACCTCCTGGACCACAACCAGGCGCTCTAACCAACTGAGCTACAACCACCATTTAGCAAAAAAAATGCGTCCACAAATGTAGTGGATTTATGATTTTTACAAAAGTTTTAATTTAATTTTATTTTAAATCAAAAATATCATTAACGGATATCAAACGTTCAGATGTGAAGCCTTCAGCAAAATCAGTATTTGAAAGTCGACCTAAATCGGCAGCGCGATAGCGAACACTGTTCATAAAATTTTGACTTGAAATTGGGGTCTCAGGTTCTTGACTCTCACTATTATAAAACTGTGATTCATAGGCCGCTACAGCTTTCATTTTTAGATCTATATAGCCACTGATATCAACGACAAAATCAGGTGGGATTGAATTCCACTGAATATAGCTATAAGTCGCCTTAGGGCGCCAAGATTTTTGATTCTTACCGCCTGCCTCGTTTGTGATTATTTTTTGTAAACCACTCAAAAAACAAGCCTCTCGAACTAGTGTATTGGACTTGCCATGATCAATGTGTCGATCAGCAATGGCGTTGCACAATACAATTTCAGGTTGATATTGTCTAATTTTTTCAATGATCTTGAGTTGGTTTTCTTTATTGTTAAAAATAAAACCATCCGGTAAGTTTAGATTTTCTCTTATTTTAACGCCTAAAATTTCTGCAGCATTCGTAGCTTCTATAGCGCGAATTTCAGCTGAACCACGGGTTCCCAACTCACCTCTTGAAAGGTCTATAATTCCTACGGTTTTACCAGCGTGAATGGCCTTGGATATCGTACCACCACAACCCAATTCTACATCATCGGGATGTGCACCAAAAGCAAGGATATCAACTTTCATAATCAATTTTATTTTTTACAGACATTTAAGGCATGTTTAATATCGTAAATTAAATCTTTTTTAGACTCAATTCCAACAGAAAAACGAATCAATTGATCCGATATCCCCTGCGCCATACGATCGGCCTCAGACAACAATGCATGCGATGTTCTACTGGGCATAATCATGGTACTTTCAACACCTGCCAAACTCATATTAGGCTTTATTAGATTCAAGGACTTTAAAAATGATAATGCTGGATAATTTTCATGTAGTTGAAATGAAAGCATTGCCCCATAACCACGCATTTGGGCTTTTGCCAAATCATGGTTGGGATGTGATTTTAAGCCCGGATAGTAAACAGCTTCAACTGCGGCATGTTTTTCTAAAAAACGTGCTAATTTCCTGGCATTTTTTTGTTGTGCTTTCACACGGATTGCAAGTGTTTTCATGCTGCGTTCCAACATCCACACAGAAAAATCACTGAGATTTCCACCAAAATCTTTGGCTAAATCCCATAATTTATCAACTATTTTTTGAGAAGAAGCAACTGCCCCTGCTGTAATGTCGCTGTGTCCTCCAAAATATTTGGTGGCGGAGTGTATGACAATATCAACCCCTAATGTAATTGGTTTTTGAATCACAGGAGTCGCAAATGTGTTATCGATAGCGGTTAGAATACCTTTGGACTTACCTAGTTTTGCTATTGCAAAAATATCTACCAATTTAAGCATTGGATTAGAGGGAGTTTCAATATATATAAGTTTGGTGTTTGTTTTAATGCAATCTCTAAATGATTTCGAAGTTAAATCCTTTGTGAAACTGTAATCAATGCCGTAAGATTTAAAATGAGATTCAATAAAATTACGAGTGCCCCCATAAATATCATTTTGAATGACAGCATGGTCTCCAGATTTTAAAGCCATAAGCATGACATTGCTAATTGCAGCCATTCCCGAAGAAAAAATAAGTCCAGCTTCAGCAGCTTCTAACGCTGCAATTTTTTTTGCTAAAAGTTCTTGATTGGGCGTGTTAAAATATCGAGGGTATCGCTTGGTTGATTTATCAATAAAATCATAAGACGTAGACATATAGATAGGAGATACTCCTCCACCGTACACAACGTCCTCAACGGCTCCGGAGTGGGTACAAATTGTATTCAAACCGATGTCTCTTTTAAGCATTAAAGAAAAATTAAACGCTATTTCTTGTCAAGATCGTTAAACTGTTTGATCAAAACAAAAGCCCAAACTGCCACACAAACGGAAACAAAAATGGAAAAATATATTACGATTTCGTTAGCGTTCAAGGCGGAAAAGTTTAAAAAATATCATTAGACCCACAAGCATAGGTGCCCAAATTCCAACAAAAATCCCATGCAACCTATCAACATTGAAAAATAAATACTCGGAGACGATGATGATCAACACACAAAGCATCAGCAAAAGTATGTTAGTAATTCCTAATAATTTTATAAATTTCATTGAAGCAGTAATTTAAAGCTCGAAAATAAAAAAAAATGTGCTTATAGTACCCATAAAAATAAAAAAATATCAACCGAAATGATATCTTCGTGAAAAATTAAATCTATGCTCAAAGCGGTTTTATTTGATATGGATGGTGTGATTGTTGATACAGAACCTTTACACCACAAGGCGTACCAACAAATGTTTGAAACCGTTGGAATTGACGTTTCTGGAGCCATGTACACAAGTTTTACCGGACAATCAACCCGCGGCATCTGTGAGAAACTCTGCTCTCATTTTGGCTTAAAAAACAATCCAAAAGAATTGGTGCAAATGAAACGAAACAATTTTACGAAACTATTTTTTGAAGATCAGGATTTAAAACTTATAACTGGAGTTGAAAAACTGATTAAAGATTATTTCAAAAATGGTTTAACGCTCATCTTAGCATCTTCTGCTTCCATGTTTACAATTAAAAATGTGACAGAGCGTTTTAAACTTGATCCTTTCTTCACAGATAAGTTGAGTGGTGCAGATTTAAAAGTATCCAAGCCCCACCCCGAAATTTTTATCAATGCAGCAAAAGCAGCCAATGCCAATCCTAACGAATGTATGGTTATTGAGGACTCAACCAACGGAATTAAAGCAGCCAAAAGAGCGGGTATCTTTTGCACAGCCTACAAAAGCAAAAACTCTAAAAACCAGGACTATACATTGGCGGACAAGTTGATTACTAGTTATGAGGAAATTAGCTTTGATAAAATTAAAAGCTTGTTTTAATTTGATTTTGTGTAAAATTTACGATATTTCAAAGATGCAAAGACACTTAAAGTTGTGATGATTGCAAGGGCAGTTAAAATGTAATTAATGCTGATTTCTTGATCGTCTTTAGCATAAGAATGCAAACCGGCCAGGTAAAAATTAACGCCAAAATAAGTCATTAAAATGCTCCCGAAAGCTAATACCGATGCGATGTTAAATACCAACCTATTTCTCAAGCCAGGCACAAGTCGCATGTGGATAACAAAGGCATATATCATGATGCTTATCAATGCCCATGTTTCCTTTGGATCCCAGCCCCAATAACGGCCCCAACTCTCATTGGCCCACATGCCTCCCAGAAAATTTCCAATGGTCAACATAACCAAACCAACCGTCATTGCCATTTCATTAATAACGGTCAGCTCCTTTACATTTAGTTTCATTTTTTCCTTATTCGTTGAAGTAGTCAATAGGATAAGAAGCAAGCTTATGAGGCCAAGAATCATCGCCAAGGCAAAAGGGCCATAACTCCCTACAATAACTGCCACGTGTATCATCAACCAATAACTATTGAGAACAGGCTGTAAATTTCCGATGGAGGGATCCATCCAATTCCAATGTGCAATCATTAAAATCATGGCAGTAACAAAGGCAGTAGAAGCAAATGTTAGGTTACTCTTGTGTCCAAGCATAACACCAAAGGCCATGGTTGCCCAGGCCACATAAATCATGGATTCATAGGCATCACTCCATGGGGCATGACCTGAAATGTACCATCTTGTAATGAGTCCTGCGGTATGCAGGACAAAACACAAGTACACCAAAGCTTTGAAAATATTGATTGAGATATTTAAAATTTTAATCTTGTCGCTTAGAATTTGAACAATTAACAAGACAAACATCAAACTGCTGGCATACATATACCAACTGAAGAGTTTTTTAAAAATATCGTATTTGTTATAAGTAATTTCAGCACTGATTTTTTTATCTGAAAGCATGGCTTCACCGCCATATTTGACTTGAGTTTTTTTAATCGCGGCCAATAATTTATCACTTTGAGAAAATTCTTCCTTTTGTTGAACTTTTTCATTCTGTAATGTTGCCATATACGCTAGGAAGCCAGTACGAATAAAATTGGCGTACAAAGAATCTTTAAGAACCATATCTTTTTGAATAAATTCTCTTGGTGAAACCCATTTACTGTTGAGGTCATCCGGAATTGGAAACAATCGCAAAGCATCGCCCTCAAGAGTGTTAAAAAGAAGACTGACACGTTGATCCGCTGTTTTCAATTCTTTTTGAATGGCTGTGGGAACTTGGGCGCTATAGGCATCCTCTAAATAGGGCCCTAGTTTGTAGTTTAAATTGATGTCTAAGAAATCTACAAGCGCAGCATATTTTTGATCTTTTGGAATCCCTATGATGCTTCGGATGGTGTCGGCCTTTTTTAATTTCAAATAAATAATGGGCACATTATACCAAAGTTGAGGGCTCTCTTGCATGGACAGAAATACCTGATCGGCTGTGTAATTCTTGTAGTGGTCTTTTTTGGATAACTTTCTCAAAAGTTCTGAAGCATAAGTATTCACTGGCTTCATTCTACCATCGGCATCTTGAATGACTAAATACCCGAAGCGATCTGAAACTGTCGCAGGGGTTATATTTTGCGCTAAAATGGAATCCAACTGTTGTTGGCTGGGGCGTTGAAACTTATGATTTGAGT
Organism: uncultured Flavobacteriaceae bacterium; assembly: GCA_913031185.1. Taxonomy (GTDB): domain Bacteria; phylum Bacteroidota; class Bacteroidia; order Flavobacteriales; family Flavobacteriaceae; genus UBA3537. Next base: position 11,628 of record CAJWDI010000029.1, read on the forward strand.
TGTGGTTTATTTGTGCGGAAAGACCAAGGGACATCAAGCCTATAAAAACGGTTAGTTTTGCTTTTTTTCTTTTGATTTTGTCCAATTGTTTCCTTAAAAATTCCATTCTGGCTCCCTTGCTAAGTAAAATAGCCAGCAATCCAAAATACAGCAAATAATAACCTAAATAGGTAAACCAGGTCCCCCAATAATCGTGATTTACAGATAGTATAGTCCCTTTTTCATCGGGATCAAAAGAAGATTGGAAGAAACGATAACCGCGGTGTTTTAAAATATTATTCATGTAGATATGAAAGTCAAACTCTCCTTCAGCAGCATCAAAAACAGTAACTTTACTTTCAAAAGAGGCATAGCTTTTTTCAGTACCTGGGTAACGCTCCGCGATAAAGTCATTAAGCTTGATGTCAAAGGGTAATTCCAGGACTTTAGAGCCATATTTAAAGGCAAATTCAAGACCACCAACCTTTATCTGTTTAAAAGGATTGTTGATGCCTTTACCGCCCAATAACTTAACAATTTTTGTTTCGCCTCTGGACGTAACTTTCAAAACGATTCCGTCTTCATCTCCTTTCAATAATTCAGATTTTTTTACAATGTCAAAGACGCCTTTAACAACGGGTTTTGGAAACACAACAGCCTGATTACCTATCAGATATCTAGATCTCAAGGCCAGGGGTTGAACGCTGTCTTTAACCAAGCGCCCTTGCTGCCCTGTAGCCATGGTCATGAATTCCCCTTCAAAAGGCGACTGTATGGTCAATCCTCCATCTTCGGAATAAGTTAAATTAATGGCACCGGAAGTTGGCTTATTAAGAGCGTAAATTACGTTGTGTATGTTACTAACTTGACCCAATTTCAAAAAGTGGTTGTGAGGTGCGCCACTACCTGCCTCTACAAGCTTGAGATAATAATCGCCATTTTCGTCAGGGACAATGTCCTCTTCAGCACTAGAAATAAAATCGATTAACTCCACTAAAACTGGGGAATTTCCGTATGTAGTTTCCAATGTATACTCATTTTCAAGTCTTGGAGAAAAATCAACCGCATCGCTTTTTGAGCGTCGCAACAATTGACCATTAACTTGATAGTCACCATCGATATAGGTTGTTAGATAAGTTTTTTGAGATAAAAAAGTGTTTTCAGTCGCCCCTTCTCTTATAGACATCATGCCTTCAAATCCATAGTATCGAGTAATAAATGCGCCAAGTAGAATGGATATAAATGATAAATGAAGGGTGAGAGTTGCCCATTTTTCCTTTCTCAGGAGACGGTATTTGAAGATGTTTCCAACAAAATTAACCATAAATACCACCATGATCGCTTCAAACCACCAAGCATTGTAAATGAGTGTTCTTGAGTAGGGAGTTGGTGAAGTGCTTTGACCTTGATCCATAAAAGTACCTACAGCCATAGCCATAGCATATGCTATAAAAAGCGTGGCTGTTAACCGTGTTGAAAAAAGGACGTTGGCTAATTTTTTGAGCATTGGACAACTACAAAATTAAGTGCGCTGCAAAGGTACTTACTTTTTACAAAAAAGTAATTTTTATCATTCTGTTTTAACAGTAATTTGACTAAAAAAAAAGACAAAGCGTGGTTTTCACTTTTAAAACATCACAGAATGGCGTAATTTAGCCTAATGATTACAATTTCAGTCATAGGAGCAGGACAGGTTGGGACACAGTTTTGCAAAGCCATCAGCGCTGCAGAAAGTCTTCATTTGGAACAATGGTACAATCGGTCAAAAATTGACCAGCAAAACGGTTTAGATGACGTAAATTTTTGCAATGATCTAATGCAGCTAAAACCTGCAGATCTTTACATTCTTGCCGTCAGTGACTCAGCTATTGAGACCATTTCAAATGCATTACCATTTGAGAATCGTTTGGTTGTTCATACTTCAGGAAGTGTTGCGCTGAGATTTCTCAATAAAAAAAATAGAAAAGGCGTTTTTTATCCTTTGCAAACATTTTCAAAGGCCACAGATTTAGATTTTTCAAACATCCCAATTTGTATTGAAACAACAGAAAAAAGTGACCGAAAACTCCTCGAGACAGTGGCCAATACATTGGGCAGTCCAACCTATTTTATCCAATCGGAACAACGGCAGTCCCTTCATTTATCTGCCGTGTTTGTGAATAATTTTACAAATCAACTTTACCGTATCGCGCACGAACTTACAGACCGTCATGGCTTAGAATTTGATATTTTAAAACCCCTGATGCAGGAAACCATTCAAAAGCTTCAAAATTTATCGCCATATATGGCGCAAACTGGCCCCGCCAAACGAAACGACAAAAAAACCATTAAACAGCATTTAAAACTGCTGGAAAAAACTCCAAAATATCAAAAAATTTACGAACTTATAACACAATCAATTCAACACACCCATGGCTAAAAAAAATTACAAAGCGCTTTTAAAAGATATATCCACCCTTGTCTTTGATGTGGATGGTGTCCTAACTGACAGTTCTGTTTTGATAACTTCAGATGGTGAAATGCTTAGAAAAATGAATACACGCGATGGATTTGCATTAAAAGTTGCTGTTGATGCAGGCCTCAATGTCTGCATCATCTCCGGAGGCAGTAATGATGGCGTTCGTAAGCGATTGGAAGGCTTGGGTTTGAAAGACATCATCCTTGGTGCGCACGATAAAATTAAAAACTTAAAGAAACTAATGCTGGAGTTGGGTGTAGATAAAAATGAAATCATGTACATGGGTGACGACATTCCAGATATACCTGCCATGTCATTGGTTGGATTACCTTGTTGCCCGCAAGACGCTGCGCCGGAAGTCAAAGCAACCGCTCAATACATTTCTCATATTAATGGCGGACATGGTGCCGCAAGAGATATTATAGAGCAAATATTAAAGATTCAAGGGCACTGGTTAAAAGGGTTTGAAGCCAATTACGATTAAGGAAATGCTCAAAGAACATCTAAACAAACGCCGTTTAATTTTGGCGTCTGGTTCTCCTAGAAGACATGATTTATTAAAACAGTTGGGAGTGCCTTTTGAAGTCTGTGTAAAACCTGTTGATGAAGTTTATCCTCAAAACCTTTCTGGCCATGAAATTACAGATTATTTATCGCTTTTGAAAGCCAATGCTTTCAAAGACAATTTATACCCCAATGATCTGCTCATCACTAGCGATACCATCGTCTGGCATCGAAATACTGCAATTGGCAAACCAAACTCTGTAAAACATGCTATTGAGATGCTTCAAAGCCTGAGTGGCTCAACCCACAAAGTCTTTACATCGGTATGCCTAACTTCAACTGAAAAACAACAGACCTTTAATGCTTTGACAAAAGTTTCTTTTAGAAAATTAAAAATCGAAGAAATTGAATTCTATGTCAATAATTACAAACCACTTGACAAAGCTGGTGCCTATGGGATTCAAGACTGGATTGGACAGATTGGAGTAGAAAAAATTGAAGGATCTTATTTTAATGTGATGGGGTTTCCATTAAACCTTGTTTACAGTCATTTACTTGAATTCTAAGAAAAATTCCGCAGCGCGCAATTCGTTATAATAGACTTTTCCAGGTAAAATAAAGCCTACATGACCACCATGTTTGGGGGTTTCTAAATAAATAAATGGATTCTTTTTAGCAATGACATAAGGGAAACAAGTGTCTGTTAAAAATGAATCGTTTAAGGCATTAAGAATTAGAACTGGAGTTGTTATTGCTGGTAAATATTGTAAACTATTTGATTTGCTGTAATATTCCGCTGCATCCTTGAATCCATTGGCGCGTGAAGTGTAAAACTCATCCAATCCACGAAGCGTCCATACGCGCCATAATGAAAGTCTTGAAATTTTAGTTGGAAATTGGCGTTGCTTTTGCTTTAATTTCAGTTTTAATCCTATCATAAAATAAATGTGGAATAAGCAATTTTTAAATCGATGAAGGGCCTTAGAAGAACCCGCCAAGTCAACTGGAACAGAAACCGCCATTGCCGCTTTAATTTGCTTTGGAACATTTGAAGTTTCCCCAAGGTATTTTAAAACAATATTCCCCCCCAAACTAATTCCATTTAAAAAAATTGAATCGTAGTTGTAGTTTGAGATTACATGGGCAATAACATCCTTCAAATCTTCTGTTTGCCCAGAATGAAAACTAAAAAATTGCGTGTTTTGTTGCTCACTGCAGCCTCTAAAATTGACGCAAATTGCATCCATATGCTGAGTGTTTAAATGGCGGGCAATTCCTGAAACATAAGGCCGCTGACCATGGCCTTCCATGCCATGTAAAATAACAGCCAAACTATTTGTAGGCTCAGAAGCATAACTCCAATCCAAATCTAAAAAATCCCCGTCACTAAGTGTTATGCGCTCTCGTTTTTGAGGGTGTTTGATATAGCGGATTATTCCAGAATAGACCGTTGAGAGAAATCCATTTTTAAATAATATAGAAGGTTTAAAGTGGCTTTTAATCAGTGGCATATTGTAGGCTAATTTTACACATTAAAGCATCTGTCTTAGAAGCTATAAATCGGGCATCTTGACGCTTTCCAACGACCCAAACTACTTGAGCATCAGAACATAATAATAAAGTTTTATCCTTTTCTGAAAGTGACATTTTTTCATCCTTAAAAAACTTACTGATTTTCTTTTTACCTTCCATGCCTTTTGGATAAAAATAATCTCCATTTTTCCAAGGTCTTAGTTCCAGTGGAAATTGAAGTTTATCAAAATCTACATAAATGGTATTGGTATCGGGTGAGTCCAATACAGAAACCTTATCAATCTTAAGATGACACCCTAAATTTTCAATAAAAGCAATGTCATTATGAGATTCAATTTTTTGGCTGGTAGCTGTTGGTAAATCATTGCTAAACAATATTAAAACTTGACGGTTTTTTATAAGCGTATGCGTTTTTGATAACAGTTTTTTTCCTGATTGTCCATCCAATAGTTTAGAAAGCGCTTTCCAATCCGAAAACCCATATTTATTAAATAATGGAAACAAATACAGCGGCAGTGATTTCAATGCTTTCAAGGCATTTATATCAAAATGAATTTCCCCAAGATTAGTTTTAACAATCACTTGTTCTTCAATGTCTTGGATATGACTTTCAAGCAGTTCTTTTGAAGCCTCTAAATGTGACTGTGTTTTGGTTAAAGATTCAAGAATATTGGGATAAATTTCTTTTAAAACTGTTACTAATTTGTGTCTCAGTTGGTTGCGCTGATATTTCAAACTTACATTGCTACTGTCCTCTCTCCATTCAATTTGATGTTTTTGAGCATACTGCAAAATCTGATCTCTTGAAAATGGCAATAGAGGACGTAAAAAAAGACCATTTTTTTCGGGAATCCCAACCAGACCATCAAGACCTGAACCGCGACTGAGATTGATCAAAAAGGTTTCTAAATTGTCATCCGCATGGTGGGCTGTCAAAACACAACTGAATTGGTGTTGTTCAGAAAGGCTTTGAAACCAATTATAACGCAATTCTCTCGCGGCCATTTGAATTGAATATTTTGAATTATCAACAAATGATTGTGTGTCAAACTGTTTTGAGAAAACAAGAATGTCTTGCTTGCTAGCGTAATCTACAACAAATGCTTCATCCAAGTTGCTTTCATGACCCCGCAAACAAAAATTGCAATGGGCTAGTGTAATATTTAAATTTAATTTTTGACACAAATGGGTCATTACCATGCTGTCAATTCCGCTGGAACAAGCCAAAAGAATTCTATCCTTAAACAGGTTTGGAAAGTTTAATTTGATATGTGCTTTAAATTCCGCAAACATTCAGCAAAAGTAAAAATTAATTTTCCAAAACTTCAATTAGAGCCTTTGCTTTAATCAAGCATTCCTCGTATTCTTTTTCAGGAACACTTTTAGCAGTAATGGCACTACCAACCGAAAAGGAAATATAAGACGTCTCAGCATTGTACAAAATACTTCTAATGACCACATTAAAATCAAAATTACCATCTGGACTGAAATACCCTACAGAGCCAGAGTAAAGGCCACGTTTGCTAAACTCCAAATTTTCGATGATTTTCATGGCTGAAATTTTAGGCGCTCCAGTCATACTGCCCATTGGATAAGAAGCACAGATGGCATCAACAGCAGAAATATCCGGACGCAATTTAGCTTTAATGGTTGAAATTAAATGGTGTACCTGTTTGAACGAATAAATTGCGTGTAATTCTTCTACAAGAACACTCCCCTTTTGGGCAATTCTTGAAAGATCGTTCCGAACGAGATCTACAATCATAACATTTTCACTGCGCTCCTTTGGATCTGCCAATAGATTATTTTTAAGATTCAAATCTTCAGTTGCATTAGATGACCTGGCTGCTGTTCCCTTAATGGGTTGAGAAATCAATAAATCACCCTCTTTTTTTAGATAACGTTCTGGAGATGCCGAAAGAAGAAAATGGGATTTATTCTTAAAAAAAACAGCGAACGGCGGTAAGGATAAATCCTGCAAGCGCTCAAAAGTTAACAAAGGATCAATTTGTCCGTTGGTATAAAATTCTTGACAAAAATTCGCTTCATAAATATCCCCTCTTTGAATGTGTAATTTTAGTTTATGTATTAAATCAATATAGTCTTGCTGAGATACCCTGGGTTTAATTTTTAGCGCACTAGGTTTAATGCCTTTTAAAGTACTTGTGGTGGCATTTTGAATCTGAATCATGTCATTGTCAATTTCTTTAAAAACACAGTCCAAATACTGAATGGTGACAGTGCTGTTCTTTAAGAAAAAAAGTTTCTTGGGTTGAAAGAAAAATAACTCAGGAAATTTCAAACCATCAAAATTACGAGATTCTAAATCTTCTAAGCTGTTTTTTAAATCATATGATAGATAACCAAAAATCCAATCTGAAGTCTTTAAATGATAATCTTGAAGTTGATTAAAGGCATTTTCAAAATCAGTTTGAAGCTTGGTATGGGCGTCGACTGCAAGGACCGCATCAAAATTGCTGTAAGTTTGTGAGCATTGGTTCGAATCCAGCCAAGTGACTTCACTGTAAGACTGTGCCCATTTCAACAATTTTACTTTAAATTCTGTGATGTCGTTAACTTCTATTTCCTTGACGCGTCTCAAAAAAAATTGTGTTTTTGTAAATTTAAGTAGTAATTCACAATAAACAACAACATAATTGCAATACCTTTTTAATGGCTTAATTTTTGGGTGAGAGGATGTGTTTTTTCCTATTTCTAGATCATATTACCTCCATTTCGAGTGCTTGATAAAGCGTAGAAATTTTCTTTTTGAGTCGCTTGAGTCGCATTTTAACCGCACTTTCACTGCAATTATGACGTTCAGCCAGTTCTTTTACAGTTCCTTGTCCATAATACTTAAACAATACCATTTGCTGTTCTTTAATTGGCAAAAGTGAAATGGCGCTTTTAAGTTTGTTAAATTTGAAATTATCACTTTCGTAATTTTCATAATTGTAACGTGGAAGCTGGGCGCACAAATCTTCAGGATTTATCATTTTATTTTCAAGCATTTTATATCTAAAAGCGCGTTTGTAATTTATACAATGGTTGTGTACAAAGCGATACATCCAAGTAAAAAACTTGGACTGAAATTTAAATGAATCTAATTTTAGATATAGTTTAAAGAAAATATCCTGAGAACTGTCTTCCGCATCTTCTGTGTTTTTAAAATATGACAAGCATTGACCGTAGACAAATGGAAAATAACGGTCGTATAAAATTTTAAATAATTTTACATCATTGTTCTTGATGATGCCCTGTACAAGGACTTCATCAGAGTATTGCTGGGGTTTCAGATAAGTTTTCAAGGCTTTGGGAGCTTAACAACAATATATGAACATTATTGCCTGATTATACTTTTGTTCAACAAAATTGGATAAACATTAGACAACTAACTGTATATCAACTACTTGAATATAGCCATTTCTTAAGTATAAAAAAATAATAAACAAAAAATACGGTCAATTGACCGTATTTTTTTAAATAAATTTTTGTTTAGATATGTAGAGCTCTGTCTTCTGTCGCTGCCAAAGCGGCTTCTTTAATCGCCTCAGTAAAAGTTGGATGCGCATGGGACATTCTAGAAATATCTTCTGCGGAAGCACGAAACTCCATCGCTACGACGGCTTCAGCGATAAGATCCGCACAACGGGCACCAATCATATGTACCCCTAAAATTTCATCGGTTTTGGCATCTGCAAGAATTTTAACAAATCCATCTAAATCCATACTGGCGCGACTACGCCCCAAAGCTCGCATCGGAAATTGCCCAGATTTATATGCGATGCCGGCACTTTCCAAGGCTTCTTCAGTTTTCCCAACAGCAGCGACTTCTGGCCAGGTGTATACTACACCTGGAATTAAATCGTAATTTATGTGTGGTTTCTGACCTGCTATAGTTTCAGCGACAAAAACCCCTTCTTCTTCGGCTTTATGGGCCAACATAGCCCCTTTAATAACATCTCCAATGGCGTAAATATTTTTAGCCGTTGTTTGTAAATGTGCATTGACCTGTACTTGTCCACGTTCGTTTAATTCAACCCCAGCAGCTTCAGTGTTAAGTCCTGCAGTGTAAGCACTTCGACCTACAGAGACTAGACAGTAATCGCCCTCAAAACTAACAACTTCTCCTTTTTTATTTTCTGCTTTCACTAAAATAGTATCCGCATCTCTAGTTACGGAAGTGACCTTGTGAGAGGTGTTAATTTTAAATTTTTGTTTCTTCAGGACTTTGGCGAGCTCTTTAGATAGACTTTTATCCATTGTTGGTATGATGCGGTCCATGTATTCTATGACTGTAACTTCAGCCCCCAATCGCCTATAAACTTGCCCCAATTCTAAACCAATGACACCGCCTCCAATAATGATCAGATGTTTGGGTATTTCCGTTAGCTTTAAAGCTTCTGTGGAAGTAATGATGCGTTCTTTATCTACTTTAACAAAAGGAAGTTTAGTGGGCTTACTCCCTGTTGCAATGATAGTGTGTTTGGCCGTTATTTCTGTAGCCGTTTCACCTTCAATTTGAATGTGAGTAGCATCTTTGAATTTACCAACACCTTGGTAGGTGTCAATTTTATTTTTCTTCATTAAAAAATCAATACCGACGGTTGTTTGATCTACAACACCTTGTTTGCGTTGCATCATTTTATCAAGATTGACTTTCACTTCTCCAGGCAATTCAATACCATGGGTGTCAAAATGTTTGACAGCGTCTTCAAAATGATGGGAAGAATCTAGAAGTGCTTTGCTGGGGATACAGCCAACATTTAAACAGGTTCCTCCCATTGTAGCATACTTTTCAATAATGGCCACGCGCATTCCCAATTGTGCACAACGTATGGCGGAA
>CAJWDI010000030.1:0-20934 GCA_913031185.1 uncultured Flavobacteriaceae bacterium
TTTAATTTGACTTTTAAAATTGATTGTTTACCAAAGGTAAAAAAAATAGCAACAATTGATTAAAGTCACTTTTTAACCACCTTATAACTCAAGCTTTCCTTTGTTTCTAAATCAATAGCATTCACAATATAAGTTGCACTTGAAAGGTGCTCTACACTTATTGTATTGCCTTTTAATTCCATTACTTTATTGCCAGTAAGGTCAAAGACTTCTATTTGATAAACCTTATCAGAATTTAATGCCAACTGGTTTGTAGTTGGGTTTGGAAATAGTTTTATTCTATCCTTTAGGGGCTCAATATCATTGTAACTCAATGTTTCACTTGTACTGTAGTTGTGTACTTTAATTAGCACCATATTACCTGAATCACAAGCCAATTCGTAAAACAGCAAACACCCTTCTGTTAATACAGTGTAACCAGGATAAGATGACACCGGATAAGGATAATCATTAGTTGGAATTCGATATTTCCAATAATAGCTTCCTCCAGTTATAGTCCAAAACTCTCCTTCAGGAACTTCAATTGCATTTGCAAGAAGCTGTACGTCTGCACAGGGAAGATGAAAAGCATTAGTTACAGGATTGCTTACAGATATAGAATATTCTTGCGCATTAACTTGAAATAATGCAGTAATGAATAATAGTAATAGTATTTTTTTCATTTTATTAATTTTTAAGTTGTCTTATAAAACTAATAAAAATATACCAAATCTACATTAAGCTGTGATTTTAGGCTTACATGAGCATATATTACATCCAATGTTCCTTGATTATGCTGATGATGAGTAATTTTTTTATATTTATTAGTATAATTTTCAGCTAAGCTTGATTTAAAATGTTTCGAATTTCAAAAAAAATTAAAATTGAAAACAGTGCTGATGCGCTGTGGAAACTCATTTCTTCTCCAGGCCACTTAAATCAATTCCACCCTTTTTGTAAAGAAAACAAAGTATTGGAATCTAAAAACGCTGCGATTTTAAAAGATCAACTAATCTATTTAAATGGTCTCACTTACTATAGAACTTTTGTAGAATGGAAACCAAAGATTGGTTACCGTCTGAAAATTGGCAGTAAAAATGCGAAACAATCTGATGTTAAATGGCAATTAATTGACAACGGAACATCAACTTATGTAAAAATCACTATTAATCCTTACACCAGCAGTAAAATACCTAAATTATTATATCCCATTTTTCATTGCACTGTTATTAGACCAAAACTCAAATCCTATTTAAATTCAGTGCTCAAAGGCCTTGAATATTATTCATCTCATAAAAAACCCGTTCCACGAAACCAATTTGGTACCCATTCTTGGTTTACCTGAAGTTTTTTTATGATTTGAGCCCCTTAAAACTGTGAGATAAAAAATGACTAGTTTCCGTTAATTTCACAAAGCCTTTATCTTTTAAAATCATTACTTTTATTTTTTTAAACAATTACACTTGAAAAATAAGATAAATACTTTGATACGCAGCCTTCTTTTAATGGCTGTAATGTTTCAATTGTGGTCACAAAACCAACCCAATGTCATTTATATCTTAAGTGACGATTTAGGCTATGGCGAGGTTGGGTATAACGGCCAACAAATGATAGAAACTCCCGAACTGGATCATTTAGCAGCCAATGGTATGCGATTTACAGACCATTACTGCGGCAATGCCGTTTGCGCCCCCAGTCGGGCATCTTTAATGACTGGAAAACATCCTGGCCATGCCTATATTAGGGCCAACAGCCCTGGTTATCCCAATGGGCAAACACCGATCAAAGAAGGTACAGAAACCTTGGGTAAATTGATGCAGAGAGCAGGCTACAAAACAGCTTGTATTGGAAAATGGGGCTTGGGCGGTTTTCACAATACTGGAAATCCCAATAAACAAGGCTTTGATTATTTTTACGGCTATACCGATCAGCGCAAAGCGCATAATTATTATCCAGAATATCTATGGCTTAATGGTGAAAAACAATTTTTAGACAATGGAAATGGAAAACAGAACGACTACAGCCACGATCTTTTTACCGAAAAAGCCATTTCATACATCAAATCAAATAAATCTGAGCCTTTCTTTTTGTATTTGGCTTATACCATTCCACATTTGAAATGGCAAGTTCCAGATTTGGCGCAATACGAGAACAAAGACTGGCCCGAAAAAATGAAAATTCAAGCTGCAATGGTTTCAAGAATGAGCAAAGACATTGGTGCAATTGCCAACCTTTTGGTAGATCTTGGTATTGACAAGAACACTCTGATTTTTTTCAACAGCGATAATGGCGCACATGGTAAAGGGGGAAGTTTGGAATTTTTTAAAACATCGGGAGACCTAAGAGGAAGAAAGCGTAATATGTATGATGGGGGGGTCCGCTCGCCTATGTTTGCCTATTGGCCCAATAAAATACAATCAGGAACCACTAGCAATCACATCTCTGCATTTTGGGACATGTTACCAACATTTTCGGAACTAACCTCTACCCCAATTGAAGGAGAAACAGACGGCATTTCCATGTTACCAACGCTGTTGGGGAAGCCAAAACATCAAAAACAACACAAATATTTGTACTGGGAACTCTATGAGTGGACGCCCAATTGTGCAGTTCGCTATGGGCCCTGGAAGGCGGTGGTGCTGAATCGCAGAAAAGGCCTTAATGTTGAATTATACAATTTAAAAACAGATCCTGGTGAAACAATTGACGTTGCTATGAAACACCCGAAAATTGTAGATGAAATTGTTACAATGATGAAAAACGCGCATGTCAAAAATCCTTTTTGGGATGTTGAAAACAAACCTCTTTTTGACGCTGATGCGGCAGCCAAAGCTAATGGTGTAGAGCCAGATTTTAGCAATTCCTATTACAAACCACAAAAAAAGTAAAGCCATGCTTAATAAATCGTTTGTAATGCTTCTTATTTTAGGAACGATTCTGGTTTCAAAGGCACAAAACCAACCCAACATACTATGGATATATGCAGAAGATACTTCACCATGGATGGGATGTTATGGCGATACAATTAATGCGAATGCCACGCCGCACATAGACTTTATTGCAAACCAAGGCGTTCGTTTTGAAAAGGCTTTTGTTGCTGCGCCGGTTTGTTCGGTTTCCAGATCGGCCGTCATTGTCGGTCAAAATCCCATTCGATTTGGGGGCCATCAACACCGTTCTTCAAGAACCAACAAAACCAGAATTTTTCTTCCTGAAGGCTATAAATTACTACCAGAAATTTTAAAAGAAAACGGCTATTCTACTTTCAATATCGGCAAAGGCGATTATAATTTTGTTTGGAATCGAAAGGAAGTTTATTCTGTTGCTCTAAAAAGCAAAACAGACTTCACCCAAATCAAAGATATGCAGCCTTTTTTTGGGCAAATTCAAACCAAGGGAGGTAAAAATAATACTTCCAACTTTCCAAAGGAAAGAAAAGTAAACCCCAATGATGTCAAGGTCCCTCTAGATTATCCCGATAATCCTGTCTTCAAAGCGGTAATCGCACAACATTATGACGCGATTAGAAAAGATGATGACTTGATTGGCGAGATTCTAAACGGTTTGAAGGAAGCGGGCTTGGATAAAAACACCATTGTTGTGTATTTTTCTGACCACGGTGCAAATCATTTATTGCGTCACAAGCAAATGACAACTGAGGGCGGCTTACGGGTACCTTTTGTTGTAATGGGGCCAGAACAGTATGTGCCAAAAAGACAAATTAGAACCGACCTTGTTAGCATGTTAGATTTGACCGCCACGACGCTTTCTTGGGCCGGGCTGGAACAACCTAAATGGTACGAAGGACAAGATCTTTTTGCTAAAGATTTTAAAGCACGGACTTTTATTGGCGGTCAAAAAGACAGGCTCGATCACACTATTGACCGCGTCAGAACCGTCCGCAGTAAAGATTTTCGATATGTGAAAAATTACAAATTAGACCGCATCCTATTACAGCCACAATACCGCGACAAAATGCCCTATAGCATAGATATACACGAACGCTACCAAAGTGGAAAACTTTCTGAAAAACACAGAGAAATTTACTTTGGAGAACGGCAAGCAGAAGAATTATACAAGGTGTCTGAGGATCCAGAAATGCTTTACAACTTGGCACAAAATCCTACCTATTTTAAAGAATTGAAACAGCATCGAAAGTTACTATCACAATGGTTGTCCAAGGGGGATATGGGAAGCGATGAAGAAGGAGTTGAAGGCTTGAGAGCCAATGGCGAAGAGAAAAAATGGGGAGAAGGCGTCAATGTAGAGTACGAGGCCTACCGGCTCGATTCTGACGGAGATGGTTTATCGGATAAGTGGGAGATCTTGAACAATAGAGATCCCAGTGATGGGCTTTTAATCTTTAATTTTGACAATGGAGGTTGGCAAACCGAAGGTTGGTTTTCAAGGGACATCAAATCCAATTTAGCGGGATTTTTAGGCTATCTAGATTTTACTCTAAATAAAGCAAAAGGGACGATTAAGAGGGAGAATCTAGCCCTACAAACCACACAAAAAGACAAGATCTTGTCCATCAAACTCAAAACAGATGCAAAGCTAAAAATTGATTTTTTAGCCAACAGCAAGCACATTGGCAGTTGCGAAATGACTGGTAATGACGATTACCAAGTTGTAGAAATAAATTTGCGTGAAACCAACTGGAAAGGTTTAATTCGTTCGATCGATTTTAAGATTGAAGGTAAAAAGGGGGCCACAATCGCAATGGACTATATCCAGTTAAAAAGGCAATAAAGTGAGTGATTTTAAATATAAATTGAGCTGAATGATAAAACATAATTTTAAAATACTAATGCTAGTACTTTTGCCTTTTTGCTTCAAAGGAATGGGTCAAGAATATTCAACAGCTGGTTTTTATCAAACCGATGCTTCGGTTAGAGAGGCCATTAATTTCAATGTAGGTTGGCGTTTCATTAAACAAGATATAAAAGGCGCAGAGGCAATCGATTTTGACGATACTACATGGAGCATTGTGAATCTGCCCGACGGATTAGAATTGCTTCCATTGGCTGCAAGTGGCGGTGTAAATTATCAGGGCCCAGTTTGGTATAGAAAACACTTCACCCCTAGTGATGCTCTTGAGGGAAAGAAGGTGATGTTGCATTTTGAAGGCATTATGGGGAAATCAAAAATTTGGATTAATGGCCAGCTGGTTAGAGAAAATTTTGGCTCCTATTATCCCATACATATTGATATTTCTGAATATTTAACAATTGGCAAAAATAATGTCATTGCCGTTCGTCCTGACAACAGCAACGATCGTTTGTATCCCCCAGGGAAACCCCAAGAAACATTAGACTTCACCTATTTTGGCGGAATTTATAGAGATGTTTGGCTCATTACACACAACGATGTTTACGTCACCCATCCTCTGGCAGTAGATAAAATAGCAGGAGGTGGGGTATTTGTTCATTATGAGCGCCTTACTGAGGAATCTGTAGATGTATTGGTAGAGGTGGATGTAGCCAATGATGGTAACTCTAAAAAAGTACTTTTGGAGTTGCAACTAAAAGATCAAAATGGCAGCGTAGTAGCTGTAACTAAAAAAGCAATTGCTGTTGGTAAAATGCGCGCCAAAAAAGCAGGGCTTGAGTTTAGTGTTAAAAATCCAGAACTTTGGTCACCAGACCATCCGTATCTCTATAATTTACACCTCACAATTACTGACAAAAACGGAAAAACTTTAGATGCTTTTAGAAAACGCATTGGCATCAGAATCCTGGAAATGAAAGGAAAAGATGGACTTTTCTTGAACGGAAAGCGGTATCCCGTAAAATTAATTGGTGCCAACCGACATCAAGATTTTGCTCATATAGGACACGCCTTACCAAACAATTTACACTACAGAGATGCTGTAAAATTGCGTCAAACGGGAATGCGTGTCATTCGTTCCGCGCATTTTGTTCAAGACCCTGCATTCATGGATGCATGTGACGCACTCGGTTTATTTACAGTCACGACCATTCCAGGTTGGCAATATTGGAACACACAACCCATTTTTATGGAACGCATGTTAAAAGATGTTAGGAATCTATTTCGCCTCGAAAGAAATAGGCCCTCGGTATTGTTGTGGGAAATAGTTCCAAATGAAACCCACTTCCCTGACAAATACGCTACAGAAGCAACGCAAGCAGCCAATGAGGAATATCCCTATCCCGGAAAATACACGGCTTCGGACGCACGTACGCACAGAACCCAATCTCAAAAATACTTTGATGTATTGTATGCCAATGATTTGGTTCCAGCGCATCAAGACAAATCTATTTTTAAGCGGGAATGGGGCGATTTCGTAGACAACTGGGTCGATCATAATTCGGTCAGCCGGGTGGCTAAACAATGGGGCGAAGTGCCTCAATTGCGGCAATCTCTTCATTATTTCAAAGAAGATTGGATGGAAAAGGGAGAAATCGTACCATGGCCGTCACTCACCATGATTTACGGCGCTAGCGATGCTTTGATTGGAGCTACACTTTGGCACCCCTTTGACCACCAACGTGGCTACCATCCAGATCCTTTTTGGGGGGGAATTATGGATGCTTACCGACAGCCCAAATTTTCATATTACTTACTTAAAACACTCTTACCAACAGAAGGTTTAGAAGGTGTACCACACGTAGAAGCAGCGCCTTTTGTGTATGTCGCCCATTTAATGACCCCATTTTCACCAAAAGATGTTGTCATTTTCACCAATTGCGAAGCTGTAAAATTAACCCTTTTTGGGAACGAGATTGGAACAAAAAAAGCAACCGACTCGGGCAGTCCTGTTCCAAGAATCCCTGTGATTTTTAAAGATGTATTTAAATATACGGACATAAGAAATAAGAATAAAAAAAGTTATGGAAAGATCGACCAATCTTTTGTTGAAGGGGCGCTAATGAAAGCTGAAGGCATCATCAATGGCAAAGTCGTCACTGAACACACCCGTTGGCCGGTAGGGAGAAAGCGAAGATTGATTTTAAAGGTAGATGACTCCAGTATTCAACCTGTGGCAGATGGAAGCGATATTACGACGGTGGTAGCATATTTGGTAGATGCTGGCGGAGCAATAAAACGATTGAGCGATGAATATGTTCGCTTTACAGTTGAAGGTGAAGGCGAATTAATTGGAGGTGAAGAAAATGCCATCAACCCACAAAAACTACTTTGGGGAGAAGCAGTTGCGCTGGTTCGCTCCAGTACAAACCCCGGTAGGGTTGTAGTAAAAGCAGAAACCATCAAAGATGGTATAAATAGTCCTGAGTTTGCTGAAATTGAATTCAGCACTGCCCCTGCAAAACACAATTTATTGTTTACTGAATTACCTAGAAAAGCTGATGCTGATGCATTACCGATTTTAAAAAATGAAACTGAAGTCCTGAAAAATTTACGCATCGAATTAAAGAAAGTGAAGAAAAAATTACAACAATACGAACTCAATGAAGTTGGAAAACAACAACAGAAATTCATCGAGTAAAAAATCAATAATCATCTGATGATTTCAACTAAAGTTTATTATTACAAGTATATATCGTTTTTAATTTCTTTTACTTTTTTAAATACGCAATTGATTCCTGCTCAAGAGCAGACAGCTCCAAATATTATATTAATTAATATCGATGATATGGGGTGGAAAGATGTTGGTTTTATGGGTTCAAAATACTATGAAACGCCAAATATTGATGGCTTGGCAGCGCGTGGGATGGTTTTTACTAACGGCTATGCGGCGGCGGCCAACTGTGCGCCCAGCAGAGCCTCCCTTATGACGGGTTTATGGACATCAAGACATGGTATTTATACCGTAAACACATCTGAGAGAGGACACACAAAGGATCGAAAATTAATTCCAATAAAAAACACAAAAACCCTTTCCAGTAAATTTAAAGTGATTCCGCAAATTTTAAAAGAAAATGGATACACAACCTGCCATGCTGGAAAATGGCATTTATCAAATAATCCGAAAGACTTTGGATTTGATGTCAATATAGGGGGCAGTCACGCGGGGTTCCCCAAGAGTTATTACCCCCCCTATAAAAATGTGAAAGTTGAAGGTGGAGACAACTCTTATTTGACAGATTTAATCACAGAAAAAGCCATTGCATTTATTGAAAAGTCAAAGCAACCTTACTTTTTACATTATGCGCCGTATGCCGTTCATTTACCACTCAACCCGGTTAAATCATTGCTTCCCAAATACTACAGTAAAGCGCCTCAGGACGGCCAAGGGAATGCCAAGTACGCCAGTATGATTGAAAACCTTGATAGAAATATTGGTTTGCTGGTCAACGACTTAAAAGATCCAAACACCCTAATCATTTTCACCTCAGACAACGGTGGGTTGTATGGAATTACACAACAAAAACCTTTGAGAGCTGGAAAAGGAAGTTATTATGAAGGCGGCATTCGAGAACCTTTTGTGTTCGTTTGGAAAGACAGAATCAAAGAAAATTCTATCAATGACACGCCCATCACCCATTTAGACATCTTCCCTACCCTGCTAAATGCCGCTCAAATTGTGGATTATGACGCCCCATTGGACGGCAGTAATTTAGGCCCCATTCTTAGCCGTAAACAAAACAACATTGAAAGGGCTATTTTTTGGCATTTTCCAGTTTATATTCAATCAAAAAAATGGAAAAACTATAAGAACGAAAACAGAGATTCATTATTTCGAACAAGACCCGGTTCCGTAGTTCGCCAAGGAGACTGGAAGTTGCATTACTATTTTGAAGACAAAGCATTGGAACTTTTCAATTTAAAAAACGATATCGGCGAACGGGAAAATTTAATTCATGTTCATCCTAAAAAAGCGGCCAAACTAAAAACTGTCCTTGAAACGTGGTGGAAAGATACAAACGCACCAATCCCAACCAAAATCAATTTAGAATATATTGAAAAAGAACCCTCCATTATAAAAGATGAATAATCCCTCTAAACGACTTGAATCAAAACTAAAAATATCATCATGAAAAGACTCAAACCATTTCTTTTAATCTCATTTACAGTAGCGGTATTTATTTGCTGTGGTAGCTCGGATAGTTCCAGCGATAATGACAATGATGGGGTCACGCCACCTCAACAGTGTTTGGCACCTACAGCTTTATCAGTAACACTCTTGAATGGAAACACAGTTGCATTAGAATGGGGTGACATGAATGGGGAAACCCAATGGAAGTATGTACTTCAATCACAAGGGATGGGAGATCCAACAACGGAAGGCGAGGATACAACGACAAATCCATTGACTCTAACAGATTTAAATCCCAGCAGCAGTTATGAATTTTATATCCGCGCTGTGTGTACTGATAACAATTTAAGCCCTTGGGCTGGTCCTGTGAGTTTCACCACAACTGTTCCGGAGGGTTATGTGAAAGTATGGGAAGATCACTTTGATGGTCCAACTATAAACACTAACTATTGGACCATGGGAACCTTGAGAGATCCAGAATCTGGGGATATCATACCAGGCGCGGATGGTGATTTTTTACTCAAAGACAAATATAGTGGTTATGTCACTGAAGAAGATAGTTACATCGAAGACGGAGCCTTGGTCTTGAGAAATCAAAAAAGAGCCTACGAAGGAACGGATCCAGCAGGAAGTTATGATTACACTAGTGGGTGGGCCATGACCATGCATAAGGTTTATTTAAACAAGGGATATATTGAAATGCGTGCACAGTTTCCATCTGGAGATAAGGTATGGCCAGCACTTTGGCTAATTGCAGAGGATTTAGTTTGGGGGCCAGAATGGGACATGTTTGAATATTTTGGTCAAAATGTTGAGGGCGATGATGTGATGGCGATGCATTTGTTTGTAGGGGAATGGGACAGTCCTCGCTGGAGCACAGGTTTCATCTTCAATTTTGATCAAGAATACGATTGTGAAGCTTGGCATATATACGGCTTTGAATGGACTGAAGAAAAAGCCGTTTGGTCGGTTGACGGAGTTGTTAAAAGAGAATTGTCAAGTGATGGTTTCTGGGCGAGATGGCCAAATGAAGACATGTACCTCGTTTTCAACAATGAGGTTCAGACCTACGCCACAGATCAAACCACAGAATGGCCAAATTATTTAAAAATTGATTACGTTGAAATTTACTCCAACCAAGATTAATAACTAAGTTGCTAAAATTGAAGAGGCATTTAAATTATTAGCTGATATATAATTTTTGTAAATTTCATATAGTGGGCGTTTATTCTTAAATTTGCAAAAATATGGTTCAAAAACTGTTTTAAGACACCTATATTTTTAAATTTGTAAAGTACAATTTAAATGACGTCACAATTTATGAGCTTATACCTTGAATATTTAAATGAAATCGAAGAGAGGAAAGATCAAGGTCTTGACCCTAAACCAATTGATAGTGCCGAACTATTGAGCGAAGTTATTGCTCAAATCAAAGACCCTGTTCACGAGCACCGAAAAGAGTCCCTCGATTTCTTTATTTACAATGTGTTACCAGGAACAACATCTGCAGCAGTTGTAAAAGCTAAATTCTTAAAAGAAATCATTCTCGGTGAGGTTTCTTTGAAAGAAATTCCAGCTGATTTTGCATTTGAGCAATTGGCACATATGAAAGGTGGGCCTTCAATTGAAGTCCTGTTAGATATAGCACTGGGCAAGGATCTTTCAAAAGCCGAAGCAGCAGCTGAGGTTCTAAAAACACAAGTTTTTCTTTATGAGGCCGATACAGAACGCTTAGAAACAGCATTTAGATCTGGCAATGCCGTTGCTAAAGCCATTACAGAGAGTTATGCCAAGGCTGAATTCTTCACAAAACTCCCTGATTTACCTGAAGAGATTAAACTTGTTACATTCGTAGCGGGTATCGGAGACATTTCGACAGATTTATTATCTCCTGGGAGTGATGCACATTCAAGGTCTGATCGACAACTACATGGACAATCAATGTTTGAGCACAACAAAGACCAGCAAAAAGCATTGTTAGAATTACAAGCCAAACACCCCGACAAACGCGTCATGCTGATTGCCGAAAAAGGGACCATGGGCGTAGGCTCTTCAAGAATGTCTGGCGTCAATAACGTAGCCCTATGGATTGGAAAAAAAGCAAGTGAATACATCCCATTTATAAATATTGCGCCCGTTATTGCTGGTACCAATGGGGTGTCACCAATTTTTTTAACCACAGTTGGAGTGACTGGCGGCATCGGTTTAGATTTAAAAAATTGGAAGAAAAAGAAAGATGCAGCCGGCAACCTTATTCTCGACGAAAATGAAGAAGCGGTTTTAGAACAGGTTTACGCTGTAGACACTGGAACTGTTTTGACCATCAATACAAAAACCAAAAAACTTTACAAAGGGGATGAGGAATTAATGGATGTTTCATCAGCATTTACCCCACAAAAAATAGAATTTATGAAAGCTGGAGGCTCTTATGCCATAGTCTTTGGTAAAAAACTACAGGCCTTTGCTACAAAAACACTTGGAGAGGCAGTAATTCCTGTATTTGCGCCCTCAAAGGAAATTTCAATTAAAAATCAGGGCCTGACAGCCGTAGAGAAAATTTTCAATAAAAATGCCGTAGGGACTTCAGGCGCCACACTTCACGCCGGGTCATATGTAAGGGTAGAAGTCAACATTGTAGGATCTCAAGACACCACAGGTTTGATGACCTCTCAAGAGTTGGAAATGATGGCAGCTACGGTAATTTCGCCAATTGTAGATGCAGGCTACCAATCGGGTTGTCATACAGCTTCGGTATGGGACTTAAAATCGCAAGAAAACATCCCCAGATTGATGAAATTCATGAACGATTTTGGCCTGATAACGGCACGCCACCCCGAACACAAGTACCATCCTATGACAGATGTAATTCACAAGGTATTGAATGACATTACCGTGGATGACTGGGCAATTATCATTGGAGGAGATTCTCATACCAGAATGTCCAAAGGTGTTGCTTTTGGGGCAGATTCCGGAACTGTTGCATTGGCTTTGGCAACTGGTGAAGCTTCAATGCCAATACCAGAATCTGTTAAGGTTACTTTTAAAGGGGCGATGAAACCGCATATGGATTTTCGGGATGTTGTACATGCAACACAATCCCAGATGCTGAAAAAATTCAATGGTGAAAATGTGTTCCAAGGTCGTATCATTGAGGTGCATATTGGAACCCTTCTTGCAGACCAGGCCTTTACCTTTACAGACTGGACCGCGGAAATGAAAGCCAAAGCTTCTATTTGTATTTCGCAAGATGATACCCTCATAGAATCACTCAACATTGCCAAAGGGCGCATACAAATAATGATTGACAAGGGGATGGACAATGAGGCTGGTGTTCTTCAGGGCCTAATAGACAGTGCCAATGCGCGAATCGATCAAATTAAGTCTGGTGAAAAACCGCCGTTAACCCCTGATGAGAACGCAAAGTATTATGCTGAATTTGTAGTAGATTTAGACATCATTGATGAACCCATGATTGCTGATCCTGATGTCAATAACGAAGATGTTTCAAAACGCTACACCCATGACACCATAAGAGAGCTTTCTTATTATGGCGGAAAAAAACACATCGATTTAGGATTTGTTGGTTCATGCATGGTACACAAAGGGGACATCAAAATTGTTGCTAAAATGCTTAAAAACCTTGAAGCATACCATGGCAAAGTGGAATTCAAAGCGCCGTTGGTCGTGACAGCACCAACGTATAACATTATTGACGAACTTAAAGAAGAGGGCGATTGGGAAATTCTTCAAAAATATTCTGGTTTTGAATTTGATGACTCCGCACCAAAAGGGACTGCACGAACGGAATATGACAATATTTTATATTTGGAACGTCCTGGCTGTAATCTCTGTATGGGGAATCAAGAGAAAGCAGAAAAAGGAGATAGTGTAATGGCGACCTCCACCCGTTTATTCCAAGGTAGAGTGGTTAAAGATTCGGATCGAAAAAAAGGCGAGTCATTATTGGCATCGACTCCAGTGGTGGTGCTCTCAGCAATTCTTGGCAGAACTCCTGAACTTGAGGAATATAAGGCCGCAATCAAAGGCATCAACTTGACACAATTTGCGCCACCAATCAAAAAAATGACTTCCAAGCCAGGGCACTTACTGTCTTATTAAAGCTATATTTTTAAGCTATGAAGTATTTTTTTTCAATTCTGATTCTAATACTTGTAATCGGTTTTGTTGTTGTACAACTTTTTGCTTTGAAAAGCCAGCACAACATTGAAACACACGCTTTTACAGTGAAAGAAAAATACGATACTTTTGAAATTCGTACCTATGAAAAAGCATTGTTTACCAGTGTGCAACTCCCCAATAACGGCTTCAAAGATGCGGCTTCCAATGGTTTTTCTGTTTTAGCGGGGTATATTTTTGGAGGTAATGATAAGAACGAAAAAATAGCGATGACATCGCCTGTTAAAATGTCCATCCAAGATTCTATGACAATGTTTTTTATGGTGCCTCACGAATTCAAAAAAGAAACACTCCCCTTGCCCAATGACTCTAACATTGAATTTAAAGAAGAGGCAGAAAAAACAGTGGCTGCGATAGGCTTTGGGGGTTGGGCCAATGCTAAAAAAATAGACCACTATAAAAGAGAACTTAGAACTGCTTTAGAGGCCAAGGATATTTCTTACAGCAATCCATTTTTCTTTCTTGGGTACAATGCACCCTATGAAGTTTTTAATCGTAAAAATGAGATTATCGTTGAACTAAACGACGAGAATTAATAGCTTAAATCCTCTTCAAAATAGTTCGATTTCACGCCTATTGGCGCCGCGATTAACGCAGTATGAGATCGACTTAAATCAAGGGTTCTAATGTCTTAGTATTATTTTTTTAGTTTGAGAATACGTTGGAGTCATCATTCTACAAAAATACAAACCACTTGAAAATTTAGATAAATTAAAACTGATGTCATGCTTACCAGCAGCTTTGGACGCATTGACTAGACTCAACAATTTTTTACCATTAATGTTAAAAATCTCTATTTTGACCTGTGTTTCTTTAGGTAAAGTATATTCAACTTGAGTCGTCCAATTTGAAGGTCCTAAATAGCTCTTATAAAGATTGAAACCAGTCGATGTTGTTGGTTCATTAGTATTTAAAGTAGAGATATTAAGGAGATCAAACATTTCTGATTTATGCCATTCTAATAACGATCTTTCGTTGCCATCTAAATCGGTAATTGCTAAATTATTCCATTCGTTTGGATCGTTTAAATGGTCATAAAATTCTTCTTCACCATCACTTGTAAGTGTATATCGATATCGGATTGAACGCACAGAATGATGATTTTCGGCGATTGGGGATGGTGTATTGTTTTCAGGAGCAATATTCCCATGGAGATGATTCAATGCCACAGGAGGACCGTTCCATGTACCGTTTGTTGGGTTTTCCAAAAATGGTCTGATGCTATGGCCGTCTAGAGGGTGGCCATTCCCCGAAATATTTGGATGATCTGGCAAATCAGATAAATCAATTAATGTAGGATAAAGATCAATAAGAGACACTGGATGAGCCACTTTTCCCCCTGCGACTGAAACCCCTGGTGCATATACAACTAAAGGAACACGAGTCGATTCTTCCCAAATGGTTGTTTTTGACAGAAAATTTTTCTCCCCCATGTGATATCCATGATCAGCAGTAAAAATTACAATAGTGTTATCTGCATATTGGCTATTTTCAAGACCATCTAGAATTACACCAACCTGATGGTCCACAAATGCAACACAGGCCAAATAGGATTGTACCCATTTTTTCCACCACATTTCACTGCCAATATCCGTTTCCGCTGAGTTCTCAAGAAATCGCGTAAGTGCAGAACTCTGATAACTATTTTCCCACAAAATCGAAGGCGTATCATTTAAATCGTTTTCCAAATAGGGAGGTAAGATTATTGTTTCTAATGGAAATAAATCAAAGAATTCTTTGGGAGCATAACGTGGTGTATGAGGACGGTTCATACCCGCTACAATAAAAAATGGATTGTCGTGCGTTTCGTTTAACTTTTCGGAAACCCACATAGATGTAATTTCATCGGGCATGAGTTCCCTATCCATTTCGCTCTCATATTGAAAATCCCAAGGGGCTTCCCAGTCCTTCATCCAACCAGTATAATCACCAACAGTTGGAATCTCACTCAGGGGTGCAAAACCGCCCCACTTACTGTCTCTAATATTTGGAGGCATAACGGAGTGCCCAGAGGCCATAGGTTTCCCCCACCCATGCATTGAAAAACCATCCCAAGGAAAAGGACCAAAGCTAGAGGGTCCTCCATCCATCGGCTGATTAAAGACACTATTATCTTCATGTCCATTGTGAAAGACTTTACCGCTTCCATACAACTTATATTCATTATTGCTATAATGTTCCATAAGAGTAACTGCATCTGTCATCATAGGAAAATCACGCCATCTATTTTGTTGTTGGTTGTGACCATAATATCCAGTTTTACTGGGATACATTCCGGTCCAAAGACTGGCTCTTGATGGTCCGCAAATTGGCGCATTGGCATGGGCATTTGTAAATTGGACCCCTTTGTCAATTAGCCTATTGATATTGGGTGTTTGCGCTTGTACGTGACCTCCCATTCCCTCAACAGAATCATTTAAATCATCACTTATGATAATAATGACATTGGGCACATCATTTTGACCATAGATAGAAGCAATCACAAAGAGTGATGTGATGCATACAAATATAAATTTGATATAACTTTTTCTAATCGCCGATTTTATACCCATTAACATTTTCTTTTTAAAAAAATAAAATCTGCTAATCAACCCCTTTTGTTCTTTTTTAACAAAACAGCATCCAACGACTGTTAAACAAAAGATACTAAATTAATCGCAAACTCTAATTAATCAAATATAGACAATCAAATAATATTTCTGTTGAAGTTTCTGTATTATATATTCAACTGCTTAAATGCAGCGTATTGTCTAATACAGGGAGAAAAATAGAGGAACTTGCCAAGCTAATTTTATGGGATGAATAAATTTGAACCTAAAAATTAATTCTAAATAATACCAAAACTGCTATGAAATAAAATTCAATAATCTTCTTAATTTTAAGAAAATTATCACATTTAACTTCAAATTATAAAGTAACTTTGGGCGGTGAAAAAAAAGGTAATTGTTATTGGTTCGGGCGTGGGAGGCCTTTCCATAGCCATTCTTTTAGCCAAAAAAGGATATCAGGTAACTGTACTTGAAAAGAATGCCAGTTTTGGAGGTCGTGGCGGGGTGTTTTCTGCCAAAGGATTTCAATTTGATATGGGCCCATCTTGGTACCTCATGCCTGATATTTTTGAACATTTCTTTTCACTTATTGGAGAAAAAACCGAAGACTACTTCAAGCTCAAGCGATTGGATCCGTCCTATAAAATTTGGTTCGAAGAACAAAAGCAAGCTGTTGAGATGACTTCAGATCTTGAGAGAGATGCCCAACTCTTTGAGTCTTACGAGCCTGGAGTGATGAAAAAAATCAATATATACCTCAAAGAGGCGGCAGCGAAATACAACATTTCTAAGGACACATTTATATATAAGCCCTTTAACAATGTTTTGGATTTTTTTGACAAGCGAACCCTGTTTTTGTGGACAAAGTTTTCCGTAGTATCCTCGTTCCACAAACACATTGCGAACTATGTAAAGCACCCCATCATAAGAAAAATTTTACAATATCCATTGTTGTTTTTGGGTACATCCCCCTACAAAGCACCTGCCGTTTACTCCCTTATGAATCACATTGATTTTGAAATGGGCGTATTTTATCCCATGGGAGGAATGACCAAAATATTTAAATCGCTGTACAGCATCGCCGAAAAAAATGGCGTGAAATTCAAATTCAATACTCCGGCAGAAAAAATTCTTGTAGAAAACAAAAAAGCCGTTGGAGTCGCAACAAATGAAGCCAAGCTGATGGCAGATATCGTTATTTCAAATGCGGATTATCAGTTTACAGAAATGCAATTGCTCGATAAAAAAAATCGACAGTTCTCTAAAACATATTGGGACAGCAGAACCATGGCACCGTCTGGATTTATTCTTTATTTAGGGGTTGAGAAACAATTTGATTCACTCAAGCACCACAACCTTTTCTTTGCTGAAAAATGGAAAGAAGGATTTGAAGCTATTTTTAAAGGTAAATCCCTTCCTCAAAGTCCGTCCTACTACATTTGCGCACCGAGTAAAACCGATTCCTCTGTAGCGCCCGAGGGCTGTGAAAATCTCTTTGTTTTGGTACCGACAACTACCAACCTAAAATTGGATGAGACTACAATCAAAACTTACAGAGACAAGATCATAACGCATATGAGCAAAACCATGAAATTGGAAGGACTGGAAGATCATATTGTATTTGAGCGTATTTTTACAGGTCGTGATTTTTCTTCGCTTTACAATGCTTACAAAGGTACGGCACTGGGTTTGGCACAAAATCTAATGCAAACTGCCGTATTTCGCCCAAAAACTAAGTCAACTAAAGTGAAAAACTTGTATTTCACAGGGGCCAACACCAATCCAGGAATCGGTGTTCCCATGTGTCTAATCAGTTCGCAAATTGTTTACAAACGAATTCATGGTATTGTACACGGACGTCCGCTTTCTGTTGAGGATACTAAATTTAAGATCAAATAAATGAAACAATTCGATTGGGTGTTCACCATTAGCAGACCTCGATTTTGGTCCTATCTTGCAGGCCCCTGGGCCGTTGGTATGGTGACCGCATCAAATTCTATAAGTGATTTTAAAAGTGGATTGTTTTGGATTGGTTTATTGTTCTTCCTATGGCCCGCCAACTTTTTCCTTTATGGTGTAAATGATTTCGCTGACGGAGACACGGATAAGTACAATCCGAAAAAGCAACAATATGAGCATCTTTACCAAACAAACCAGAACACCATTTTATGGATTCTGCTCGCTGTGATAGCAATGCTCTCCAGTGTATTTGTATGGTTTTTTCCAACTCTTGAATCTCAAATAGTTTTTGGCATTTGGGTGCTTTTTTCTACGTTTTATTCGGTGCGGCCTTTGAGGTTTAAGGCAAGATTATTGATTGATTCCTGTTCGAATGTACTGTACATACTCCCAGGAATTATGGTATTTTTAATGTTCCAACCCTTGGCAAAGTTGTCCTGGCCTTTGGTGGTAGCCGCTTGGATATGGGCCATGGGGATGCATTTATTTTCAGCCTTACCAGATATAAAATCGGATCGTAGTGCAAAGGTAAAAACCACGGCTGTTTGGCTAGGATTTAAAAAAGCGACCTTATTGACTGTGGTATACTACAGCACAGCAGCGTTACTTTGTGGGCTCTATGCCAATATTTGGCTTGGGATTTTAGCGTTTTTATGCTACAGCATTCCAACAACTTATATTTACTTCACCAAAAATACAGAACGTGTATTTCTGCTGTACAAAAAATTTCCTTTTATCAATTTATTCTCTGGTGCTGCGCTTTTTATCTACGTCATTTTTAAACACAACTTACTCTACTCATAAACCCAATGAAAAAAGTAGAATCAATTACAATGGCATGCACCTTGATTATGGTGTTCGTCGGCTTTTTTGCTTACACTGCCCGCAACGAATATTTCTCCGTAATTCCAATGCTTCTTTTGGCTGTTCCAGCCTATTTTGCCTTGCTAAAAACAAACTTATGGAAGGGTTTACTATTTATTGTAATTTTAAGCTGCTATGCCACTGCCATTGAAGCGCTGAGCATACAGACTTCATTTCCATACGGAGCTTTTGAATACAATGCACAACTTGGATACAAACTCTTTGATTTGGTGCCTTGGACGGTTAGTTTTGGCTGGGTACCAT
This sequence comes from uncultured Flavobacteriaceae bacterium, assembly GCA_913031185.1. Classification (GTDB taxonomy): domain Bacteria; phylum Bacteroidota; class Bacteroidia; order Flavobacteriales; family Flavobacteriaceae; genus UBA3537. Next base: position 18,775 of record CAJWDI010000030.1, read on the forward strand.
TGGTGATTGGCTGTTTTGCACTAAGCAGTTGGATTTTCAAAAAAAGAAGCCATCAATTTTTTGCGGGGGTGCTCTTTTTGGTGGTTTCTGACTTAATCATAGACCCTGGGGCAGTGTTGATGAACTTTTGGACTTGGACCAATCCAGGAATGTACTACAGCATTCCCTTTTCAAATTATTTAGGGTGGATTTTATCCTCTACCATAGGAGGAATGGTATTGTTCCGGATGCTTCCAAAAAATGACATGCAACGCCTGCCGTTTTACAGTACCTATACTTTAGCTCTAGGAAATGCATTTTGGATTGGCGTCACCCTCAACGCAGGCTATTGGATTCCTTTTAGCGTAGGTATATTACTGCAACTCCTCGTTTTATTTTTTATAAAGAAATGAATCTGAATGTTGATTTACTTAAAATATTTATATCTAAAAAAACGCGCTTTCATCTTGCCCAAAATTTGATTTTACCAACTTGCTGAATCCATTATTTGACAGTAAATAATTGGTTATCTTTGAAGCGCTGTTACAATTGATTATACCCAGCCAAATTCATATCAATCGTTATAGAAACCAAAAGACCTTATTATGACCGCCAATAAAAAAATTCCTGTTGTCATTCTCAATGGTTTTTTAGGGTCTGGAAAAACGACGCTTTTTAGAAACCTACTTTACCAATCGAAAAAGAAAAATATCAAAGTGGCTGCCGTTGTCAACGACATGAGTGCATTAGATGTAGATGGAGAATTATTGGGCAATTTGGAGGTCATTGAAGAAGACAACAGCCTTTTAGAATCTATTCACAACTGTGTGCTGAGCAGTGCAAAAGGAATTCAAAAATTAGACGATGCAATACATAAGCTATGTACCAATAAAAGTCTAGAATTGATTGTCATAGAAACTTCTGGAAGTTGCCACCCCCTGCCACTGGTTGAGTATTTCAGGACGCACAAACAGTTAATGCTTACAAAAGTATTTGCGCTTGTGGACTGCTGGATGTTGGCACACGACTACCGCTATGGAGAACAACTCATTCCACAAATGCAAAGCAATCTGTCTCAAAATAAAAGAGACACAGTCAACTTATTGGTGGAACAAATCATGTTTTGCAGCCACTTGATTCTTACAAAAGCCGATCGAATTGAAAAAGAAAAATTACCTCATATTGCGAAACAAATTCAACCCATCAATCCCTTTGCCTCTATTCATTCGGTTAGCTTTGGGAAATTGGCCATTGAATCTTTATTGGAAGCCAAGCCATACGATTACCACAAGGTAGATCAGTTGATAACAGAATTAAATCCCATATTAGAATCTGAGGCCCAGTCTGACAAGCCTTACAATCTTACCACCAGAGTGATCAAAGACGAGCGTCCGTTTCATCCCCAACGCTTGTGGGAGGTTTGCCAACGCTATTTAGACCACAGAATTTACCGCAGCAAAGGTTTTTTCTGGCTGGCAACCCGTGACAAACATTCACTGCTTTGGAATCAAGCGGGAGGTGGTATAAATTTGGAGCTCATTGGTTCTTGGAAAGCGGGAATCATTGACGATAATGACCACGGTCTCTCCAAAATGGAGATCGATGTATTAAAAGAAAGGCTGACTAAAGAATCTGGACGGTTTGGTGACCGCTACTGCGATTTGACGGTCATTGGGGACGAAACACAAGTTGACCATTTTACAGATGCATTAAAATCTTGTTTCCTTACAGAAATAGAAATAGAACTTTGGGAAAGCGGTCATGAATTTGAGGACCCTTGGCCTAAAAATATTGTCAGGTTGGTAAATTGAAGAATTTTACTTTTTAGGCGCAATATCCGTAAAAAAAGGCGTGGTTTTTTGACCTTTTTTTGACTTTTCTCAAATTTTTTTTTAATTTTATTTCAAAATTAATAATTATTTTTCAAGTTTTAAATCAACACAATCGTCGCATATTAATGAGACTAATTTCTCTATTAATAACAGTTGAATGCATGTAAATTTAAAAATGAAAAATAAAAAAGATATTATATTACAACACTTATAAAATAACCAGCGCGATGAAAAATTTAACCTTTTTAATCACACTTTTATCTACCCTTTATCTTTCCCTAAATGCACAAACAGCCTTTGACTTTCAAACTGCACAAGACCTTCAAGGTTTTACCGTAACAGGTCAAAT
>CAJWDI010000031.1:0-20610 GCA_913031185.1 uncultured Flavobacteriaceae bacterium
TGATGTCTTTTAGTTTTAATTGCAAACTGACCTGGCCATTCCATTCATTTTCTTCAATGGCGTAAGCAATATCAAAAGGGGTTTTATTCTGCACCAATGCTAATTTGCTGCCCAAGCCAAAACCAATGCTATTGAGCGGTCTTGTATTGTCTTTGTAGACGCTAATTTTTAGATGTTTATCGTCTTGTCCAACACATTTGCCATATCCTGAGTCATGTACTGCACTTGTGCTAAAAACAGGAGCCATATTTTGAGGGCCAAAAGGTGCAAATTGCCTTAGTATTCTATAAAATTTGGGAGTAATCGCACTTAAATTTAATTCAAAATCTATATGGATTTCTGGGGTCTTTAGGTGCGGCGGTAAATTAGACGCCACCTCAACATCAAAGGCGGCCTTAAAAGCGGCATAATTATCGGATTTTATACTTAATCCTGCAGCGTATTTGTGCCCCCCAAACTGCTCAATATAGCGGCCGCAATTTTGAAGAGCTGCATATACATCAAAACCACGAACAGAACGTGCAGAAGCCGTTAAAAAATCCCCGCTTTTTGTAAAAACCAAGGTTGGGCGGTAGTAGGTTTCGATCAGTCTAGAAGCTACAATTCCTATGACACCTTTATTCCATTCTGGGCTGTAAACAACAGTTGTTGCTTTGTCTTGCTCCTGGTTTTGTTCAATTTGTAAAAGGGCTGCTTTGGTGATCTCTTGGTCTAGTGTGCGCCGTGTAGTATTAAATGTTTCAATGGCTTCAGAAGCCCCTTGGGCTTTTATTACATCTGTTTCCTTTAACAAAGACACGGCATAATTTCCATGTTTCATACGCCCTGCGGCATTGATGCGTGGCGCAATAACAAAAACAACATCCGTCAAGCTTAAAGTCTCTTTTTTTATGTGTTGAATGAGGGCTTGAAATCCAACGCGTGGTTTTGAATTTAATACTTCTAAGCCATAATAAGCTAAAATTCGATTTTCTCCAACAACAGGCACAATGTCGGCACCAATGGCCGTGGCAACCAAGTCCAAGTAAGGGCTTAAGTCGTCAATAGACTCACTAAATTGTTGCCCCAAAGCTTGTATCAATTTAAAACCAACACCACAGCCGCACAGTTCTTTAAAAGGATAGCTGCAGTCCGAGCGTTTGGGGTCTAAAATAGCAATGGCTTGCGGCAGGGCATCTCCTGGGCGATGGTGGTCACAAATGATAAAGTCAATGCCTTTTTCCTTGGCATATGTAACCTTTTTAATAGCTTTTACCCCACAATCCAAAGCGATGATAAGACTGAAATCATTGTCCGCAGCATAATCAATTCCAGTGTAAGAGATACCATAACCCTCTGTGAACCGATCTGGAATGTAGGTCGCAATCGCTTCGGTCTTCGTTTCAAGATAAGTTGCCATCAGCGCGACTGATGTCGTACCATCAACATCGTAATCACCGTAGACCAAAATACGTTCATTTCCGGACAAAGCCTTTTGAATACGCTGTACCGCTTTGTCCATATCTTTCATTAAATAAGGGTCGTGTAGGTCCTTTAGTTGCGGTCTAAAAAAAGCCTTGGCTTGCGCAAAGCTTTCAATACCACGTTGCACCAGAAGACGGGCGATGGTTGCATCAACCCCTAGTGCAGTTGCCAGATGCTGGACGCTATTTTCATTAGGAGTGGGCTTGAATGTCCAGCGCATTGTTAATTAGATTGAAAGTGAGTGTAAGTGTTAACGCTTGCAAATTTTCGGAACATTTCCATGACACCACAATATTTATCTACGGATAATTGCACTGCACGATTACATTTTTTTGGATCGACCTCCGGACCAGAAAAATAATAATTAACCGCTACGGTATGGTAATATTTTGGGTGAACCTCTGTCAATTCCCCCTCTACAACAATTTTTAAATCATAGTCTGTAATTTTCATTTTTTTGAGAATATCAACAATGTCAATCCCGGAACATCCTGCAAGGGACGATAACATCATCGCTTTAGGTGACAAGCCTTGTTGTTGGTCGACTCCTTCCGAAGTTGTATCCATAAGTACGCTGTTCCCGCTTGGGTTGTCGGACTCGAAGCGCATGCCGCCTTTCCAATGGGTTGTAGTTTTGTGGGCCATAATAAAATATTTTTGTTTCTTGTTCACTCAAAAATACCACTAAAAATTTAAAAATGCCGTTAGTCAATCCCTTAAACCCAGACCATGATTTAGAAACCAAATCACTTGCAGATTTTTTCAATGAAACTCTAGGCTTTTGTCCTAATTCTGTCCTTACAATGCAACACCGCCCTGCCATCAGTAAGGCGTTTATCAATTTGAATAAAGCGGTGATGGCAAACGAGGGGCGAATTACATCGGCCTTAAAAAGAATGATTGCTTGGGTCAGCAGTAATGCTACCGGCTGCCGCTATTGCCAAGCCCATGCCATACGCGCAGCAGAACGCTATGGTGCCGAGCAAGAAAAACTCAATCACATTTGGGACTACAAAACGCATCCTGCCTTTAATGAGGCTGAACGCGTCGCATTGGATTTTAGCTTGGCAGCATCCGTTGTTCCCAATGCAGTGGATGATGCCCTAAAAAAGCGGCTATATGCGCATTGGAATGAAGGAGAGATTGTAGAAATCCTAGGGGTTGTTTCGCTTTTTGGTTACCTTAACAGATGGAATGATTCTATGGGTACAACCATTGAAAAAGGAGCGATAGAAAGCGGGAATTTATACCTTGGAAAACACGGTTGGAACCAGGGTAAACACAATCAATCGTAAATCTCTGAAGCGCCTGAAATTATAAGCACAATCTCACCTTTAGCGGGATGGTTGGTATAGTGTTCTAAAATAGATTGAACCGTACCACGGCGGGTTTCTTCAAACACTTTGCTAAGCTCACGTGAAATGGATATGAGCCGCTCCTTTCCAAAATACAGCGCAATATCTTCCAAGGTTTTGTTGAGTTTATGAGGACTGACATAAAGTACGATTGTGCGCTGTTCTTGCGACAATAGTTTTAGCCGTGTTTGACGGCCTTTTTTTAAGGGTAAAAACCCTTCAAAGATAAAACGATCGTTTGGCAAACCGGAGTTCACAAGCGCAGGTACAAAAGCGGTTGCCCCGGGCAAGCATTCAACAGGGATTTCTGCTGCTACACAGGCTCTTGTTAGTAAAAATCCAGGATCGGAAATTGCTGGGGTCCCTGCATCGCTAATAAGGGCGATGGTGGTGCCGCTTTGCATGCGGTCAATAAGGCGGTCTAAAATTTTGTGTTCGTTGTGCATGTGATAAGACTGCATGGGCGTTGCAATGTCAAAATGCTTGAGTAGCTTGCCTGAATTACGGGTGTCCTCAGCTAAAATTAAATCTACTGATTTGAGTGTAGCAATGGCCCGAAGGGTAATATCCTCCAGATTTCCAATAGGTGTTGGCACTAAAAAAAGTTTCATCAATTATGCTTTAAAACACAAAGGTACAATGTTTAATCTTAATTCTTTTTTGAAGGAAACGCGATAAAATCTTTTAAATAAAAGGGTTCAAAATAAGCCAGGTCTTCAAAATCTTCTGCTTTGTATTTTTGATAAGACAGTGCGCACATTTCTTTTGATGATGGAAGCTGATCATCAAAATGAGCATTAGGGTGATCAATCAAATCCTGAGTTTTAGCGGCGCCATTGCCAACAAAAAAAACAGTATGTTTTTCCAATAAATCTGCATAGGACTCGGCGTTTAATATTTTCGCTGTAGTGGGGTCAATACATTGGTGATTGGTATCAAATACTGCCGAATAGACCTCCATGCGGCGTGCATCTAAAGTGGCGACAATACAACCCGCTTCTGTCTGTATCTTGTTAGCAAGCACTTCGAGTGTAGGCAGCGCTATAAGCGGAATGTCTAGACCAAAACACAGTCCTTTGGCTGCGGAGACACCAATACGCAAACCAGTATAAGATCCTGGACCTTTACTTACGGCAACCGCATCAATTTGACTGCGCTCAATTTGGGCCTCCTTTAATACGGCATCAATATAAATATGAAGGCGCTCAGCGTGTGAGTATTGGGCGCTATTATCTTCCTTCAAAAAGAGTAACTCTCCATTAAGTGAAAGTGCAACAGAACAGTTGGTCGTGGAGGTTTCAAGATTTAAAATACAAGCCATCTACAAATTTAAGGGTTTTCCAATATAAAAGTCTAAGACTTTGGTCTTGAAAATAAAATCGTATTTAGAACGGACTAAACTTGATTGTGCATTCACCAATTGGGTTCTGTTTTGTTCTAAATCCAATGTGTTAAGCGCACCGATGTTGTAGCGCTCTTGCGCATTATCAAAGGACAGCTGACGGGCAGCAACTGATTTTTGAGATGACACATAGGTCTTTAAGGCGGCTTTAGCATCCGTAAAAGCGCGTTGTATGTTACTCTCTAAGTCGACCTTGGCCTGTGTTAATGCCAGGTTTCTATTGTCAACCAGAATATTTGATTTAGCCAAGGCCGTTTTGTTCTGAAATCTAGAGAAAATAGGAATGTTTATGCTTAAGGCAAAACTATGGCCTCGGTTGTCATTAATTTGTTGAAAAAAAGAGTTGTCATTGCTAAGGTTGGAAAAGTTAGCCCCTGTATTTAGACCATAACTAAAGCTGATGTTTGGATAAAATCCACTTTTTGAAATTGCTTTGCCCAATTCAGCGGCTTCAATATTTTTCTCAGCCACTTTAATTTCACTTCTGTTTTTCAGCGCATGCCGCAATATGGGGTTGACGTCATTATATAAAAACAACTCTGAGGGGGTATCTAGTACTATTTGTTTAACCGCAAATCCTTCAAAAGGAACTTGTAAAACCTGTGTTAAGGCCAAAAGCGCCAAATTATAATTGTTGTCGGCAACGGTTAAGCGTTGTTCGTCGCTGGCCAATGCCGCTTCTGCATCAAACAGATTGGCGCGGGGCTGAATGCCAGCAGCGACCAATTCTTTAACGCGTTCGAGTTGCTCAATTGAAAACTTATATTGAGTCTCTGCTATGCTTAAATTTTCTTTATTCAACATCACATTTAAGTAAGAATTGACCACATTAAGTGCCACATTGTCTCTGATGCGCTTAATTTCTTCTTCATTAGCCTCCTTATTGATAAGGGACTGTTTATAGATATTGGTGTTACGAAATCCATTAAAAATCGTCTGGGAAACGTTCAAGCCAATGTTTGATGAATGAAAGGTCCGGTCTAAAAACTGACCATCAAATACCTCTACATTTCCTAAGTTAAGACGTTGGGAGGCGCCAACACCAAGCGAAGGTAAAAAATTACCTTTTGCGGCAATAATATCTTGGTTATTTGAGAGTAAGGCGTTTTTTGACTGCTGAACACTGATGTTGTTTTCTAGCGCATAATTGACGCATGCTTCTAGCGTCCATTGTTCTTGAGCGCTGACGCTGAATAGGTTTATAAAACACAGCAAAAGCAGTAGGCTTTTTGTTGAATGGGTTGGGGTTGTATTACGCATCGTTGTCGTCATTTTCTTCGTCTTCATTATTTTCTTCAGAAGCTTTGTTCCAAACTTTGATTTTATCTGAAAGCTCTAAGCCTTCAGTAATTTCAACATTGATACCATCCGAAATTCCAATTTCAACATTTTTTATTACAAAATCGCCATTGTCGTTTAAAATTTCTACAAAAGGTTTTTCGGTAATTCTATTGAATTGTAGTAGGGCTTCTTTGACCACCATTACGCTGTCCTTGCTGGCAACTTCTATTTCAGCATTTGCACTATAACCCGCACGAATTTTATTGCTAGATTCAACGGCAACATCGGCTTTAATCACAAATTGAACGGCGCCATTTTCTTCAATACCTTTGGGCGCTACAAAAGTTAGTTTGGCAGGAAATTCTTTTTCATTAATGGCGCCAAGAATAACTTTAATGGTTTTTCCTTCCTCCAGCTTACCAACTTCAGATTCGTCCACTTTTCCTTCAAAAATCATTTGACGCATATCGGCAATGGTCGCAATGGTCGTCCCTGCATTAAAGTTATTGCTTTGAATCACTTGGTCTCCTTCTCTAACAGGAATTTGTAAAATGGTTCCTGAAATTTGAGCGACAATATTGGTGTTGGCAGAGCCGCCGCCAGAAATAGAACCACGTTTGATAATTTGATAATCGTTTTGGGCCTGCATATAACTTTCTTGAGCTTGATTCAAGCTCAGTTCGTTGTTTTCAAAATCTTGCCGCGATATCACCCCTTTTTCATAGAGTGCTTTGTTGCGTTCAAACAATGTTTTGGCATTGTCATAGGTGAATTTTGAGGTTTTGATGCGGCTCTGGGCGCTTACCAAAGCCTGTTCGTTTGGAACCACTCGGATTTTGGCAATTAGATCTCCTTTTTGAACCAAATCCCCTTCTTCGACTAATATTTTGTCGACAATTCCTGAAATTTGAGGTTTGAGTTCTATTTCCTCCTCCGGATTTAACTTTCCAGTGGCTACAATTTTTGTATCCAAAGAGGTGTAAAAGGCTTGGGCTGTTTTATAATCGATAACGTCTTTTTTGTTTGAATCTTTAAAGTATTTCAATACAAATACCAAAAGGATAAGTAAGACGATTCCTAAAATAATTTTGACTGTTTTATTCATTGTTTTAATTTAATTATTCTTCTCTTAATGCTTCTATGGGTTTGAGTCTTGTAGCCTTGAAAGCCGGAATCAAACCAATTAATGACCCTAATAATACCAATAAGGCAAGGGCTACAAATACGACGGCTATGGAAACGGACGCATTGACTAGGGTGGCGTCGTCGCCTTGTCCCCAAACTTTATCTATGACAATAAGGATCCAACCTCCTGTAATGATGCCTAAAATACCTGAAAGTAAGGTTAAAAATACGGCTTCCACCACAATCTGACGTTTAATTTCAAAAGGCGTGGCGCCTAAGGCGCGCCGAATCCCAATTTCTTTAGTACGCTCTTTAACCGTAATCAATAATATATTCCCAATGGCAAAAACGCCAGCAATTAAGGTTGCGATGCCTACAAACCATGTTAAAAATTGCATTCCTTTTAGAAAACCTGTGATTTTTGCAAATTCTTTGCCTAGGTTAAAACTGCCTAGCGCCCTTTTATCTCTTGGGTGTATTTTATTCAAATTACGCAACAATAATTTAATGTCTTCTTCAATCTGTTTAATGTTGTACTCAGGCTTACCGGTCACAACCATCCAACCAATGCGATCGCCGCGGTTGTAAATCTGCTGAAAGGTGGTGAAAGGAATGTGAATATCACTGGAAGGACCCATATCCACATTTTCGTTTTGGAAGACCCCAATCACTGTAAAATTCATGTTGTTGACTTGAATGTACCGCCCAATGGGGTTTTCATTTTTATCAAAAAGTTGTTTGTAAACATCCTCGGAGATGACCGCAGCCTTGCGCTTGCTATTGATGTCATTTTGATTAATAAAGCGACCGCGCAGCATCTTTTTCTTTTGAATTTGATCTAGCAATGGGTAATCTCCATTGACGCCATAACGCCCAGAAAGAAAATTACGGACTACCAAGGCCTGGCTGCGACTCCTAGGTACTACGAGTTCTATGCCTTCAATATTTTCTTTTATTTTATGAGCATGTGAGAGTTTAAGGCGAACCCTTTTTCCTTCCTGAAACCCTTTAAAGGGAAGGCTGGTATTTTGACCCCAAATAAAAACACTGTTGGTGGCAAAATCTCCAAAAATTCGATTAAAAGAATTTTCCATTCCTCGGGCGGCGCCCAAAAGAGCGATAAGCAATAAAATTCCCCACCAAACCCCAATCATTGTGATGACCGTACGAACTTTGTTTTTAGTCAAACTGTCGTACACTTCTTTCCAGGTATCGCTTTCAAATAAAAATCTCATATTGTCATTCGTCTCTTAAGGCCACAATGGGTTTGATTAGGGAAGCTTTCTTTGCCGGTAAATAGCCAGCAATCGCACCAGCAGTGATTAGTGTAAAAGTGGCCATTAAAACCAAAGTTTGACTGACACTTGGATCTGTTATAAAATAGGTTTTTAGGTGGGGGCTTGCCCACTCCAGTAAACCCACCCCTATTAGCAATCCAAAATAACCCGCCAAAGTTGTAATAAAAACAGATTCAACTAAAATGATGGAAATTATAGCCTTGGGAGAAGCGCCTAAAGCCTTTCGGATTCCAATTTCTTTGGTACGCTCTTTAACAATAAAAATCATAATGTTACTGATGCCAACAACGCCTGCAATTAGCGTCCCAAAACCGATGATTAAAATTAAAATGCCCAAAACCGAAGTCATTTGATTGATCCCTTTATTTTGCATCGCCATATTAGAGATTCGTATGGCGCGCTGATCATTTTTTGCCACTGTAAAGCGTGCTTTAAGTTGCTTTTCTAAATCCAGCCCAAAGTCAATAGCTTGATTCAAGTCTAATGCTGGATTGTAGGTTAGGTTGATTTGATCCACGTAATCATTATTGCCGTAAATGTTTTGAGCCGTTGTAAGTGGCATATAAATAATGCGCTCTTCGTCATCGCCACCGTCGTCTTTAAAAACGCCTACAACTTTATAAGAAATACCACTTAAGTTGATATAATTGCCAACAATATCTTTTTCCTTTAGAAACAAATCTTGTCGTACCAAATCTCCAATAACAATCACTTTGGTGCTGTTTTGCATGTCCAACTGGTTGAGGTAGCGTCCTTTCGAAATCTTTGTTTTTTCCAAGTATTGATGGTCGGGATGAACCGCTCTTAACAAATAATTGTTTTTTTCGTTTTTATAACTGGCTACGACATTGCGGTAAATTCTTGCAGTTATAAATTCTATACTGGGCTCAAAATCAGACTTTATAAATTCAAAGTCTTCATTTTTAAATTGAATGCGTCGCCCTGCTTGTAGTCCCTTATGGGCTTTGGTGGTGCGCCCAGAACGAATAAAAATAGAATTGGCCGCATCATCAACAAATGCTTCAGAAAATGTGTTATTAAGTCCATTAGCCAAACCAAAAAGAACGGTAAATAGTAAAATCGCAAAAGCAACCGTAAAACCAGAGAGTAAACTGCGGGTGCGGTTTTTATCAATACTTTGAAACACCTCCCGCCAAAAGTCTATATCAAACATCAGCAGTTGCTCTTTGTTGTTTTATAAAATTATCTTCCATGATCAAACCATCCTTTAATCGAACAATGCGTTTACACATATTGGCAATATCTTGCTCATGGGTTACAATCAAAAGCGTTTTCCCTTCGTCATTGAGCTGTTGTAAAAAAGCCATAATATCATAGGAAGTTGTGCTGTCAAGAGCGCCTGTTGGCTCATCTGCCAGTAAAAGTTTAGGGTCTGATGCCAAGGCCCGGGCAATGGCGACACGTTGTTTCTGTCCGCCAGAAAGCTCACTTGGCAAATGTGAGGCCCAACCTAACAGGCCTACTTTTTCCAAATAAAATTTAGCTTTTTCTTGTCGTCGTTTTCTTTTTAAACCTTGATAGTATAAGGGCAATGCAACATTTTCTAAGGCGTTTTTGTAGTTGATAAGGTTGAAGGACTGAAATATAAACCCTAAAAACTTATTTCTATAGATAGCCGCTTTTTTTTCGCTGAGATTCTTAATGGGAACCTCGTCTAATATGTAGTTGCCTTCATCAGCCTCATCCAGCATCCCAATGATATTGAGTAGAGTTGATTTTCCAGAACCTGAAGAACCCATAATCGCTACCATCTCGCCCTTTTCAACAAATAAGTCAATTCCTTTTAAAACATGAAGGCTGGAATCGCCAATAGGATAAGATTTATGGAGCTTTTCAATTTTGAGCATTTGTACTTTAATTTAATTGTATTCTTAGGACGTTAAAACTTGAATTTTGTTACATAACTGTAAAAAATTATTCGCATTAAAAATTAGAAATGTTCAAATGCGATTAAATATTAATTGAATTTTATAGAATCAAAATTATTTTTATCTATATTTAGTATAAGCATAAGTCTCCGTCCCAAAACTTAAGGCCCAATACAAGTTTTAATTTGATAAAATCCTGCTTATGAATTCCAAAAAATCTCAACAACCCCTTTTAAAACAAACAAGCCAACGCTTAAAAAGACTTCGCAAAAACAAGCAACTGTCACAAAAGTCGGTTGCTGCACGCTGTGAAATGGACTTTGGTAGTTATACAAATATTGAAAATGGAAAGCGAAACATCACGCTGTTTACTCTTCAAAAAATATTAATCGCTTTGAATATAAGTTTCAAGGAATTCTTCAATTTTAAAGGCTTTTAATTTTTTTTGGAGACCTTCTTAAAATAACGGTAGGTAACAAGCGCCAAGCCTCCCATTAAAATGTAAGGAATCAACATCAAATAGACAATCCCATCGTTGACGCCTTTGGCGGTGGCTTGTCCTGTTTCACTTTCTAAAACAGCACGACACATTGCACATTGGGCCTGAGCAGATAAGGCCGCAAAAATCAAAAATATATATGAAATTAAGCGTTTCAAATTTTAAACATAGTACGGTGAAATCATAAGGTAAACCACAACGCCAGTGATGGCGACATACAGCCATACTGGATAAGCGTATTTTACAATTTTTTTATGGGCTTTATAATCTTCTAAATAGGCCCTAATATAGCTGTACAACACCAAAGGTATGACCGCAACAGAAAGCGCAATGTGGGTGATTAAAATAAAGTAATAAATATACTTTAGGCTGCCCTTACCGCCATAGGGGGTTGGGTCGCTTGTAATGTGATAGGCAATATACATCAATAGAAATACGACAGAACAGCTGATGGCTGTTTTCATTAAAGATTCGTGAAGAAATATTCTTTTACTTTTAATCGCAATCAAAGCGGCAATAAGCAAGGCAGCCGTAAGGCCATTTATGGAAGCATAAATTGGAGGCAGAAAAGTAAGGGGTTTTGCAACAGGTAAATGCTCAAATAGAATGATCTCTTTCATTAAGATTAATTGATCTTGGTCCCATTTGAGTGTAAATAAAAGCGCCACAGCCAAAGGAATGAAAATCGAAATGATATTTGTCCAGAGTTTAAGTTTTGATACTGAGTATTTATTTGAAGAATTAATCATGGTCTAATAATTTTAAAATGTCCTCCTTAAGCGCAGATATTTCTTCCACTTCTTCTTCCTCGCTTATTTGTTCTTTTTGACTGATCGTCCCCTTGTAATATATCTTTGGATTTCCAAAAGCATCCGTTCTAGAGCGAATGTACCCCTCTTTATCAATGAGGGCGAAATTCCCCGAATGCTCGAAACCCCCTGCAGCGCCCTCTACTTGTGCAGCATAGAGGTTAAACCCAATGTTGGCGAGGTCATAAATTGTTTGTTGTTTGCCTGTAAGAAAATGCCAATTTGGATGAGTAACTCCATACTGATCTGCATAATTTTTTAATACTTCAACCGTGTCATGATTGGGATTGATCGTTATGGAGGCGATTCCAAAATCCGAGCGTTTGGGGAATGTGTTTTGAATGTCTACTAGGTTTTGACTCATTTTCGGGCAAATTGTAGGACAGGTCGTAAAGAAAAATTCAACCAAGTATACATGCCCATCAAAGTCTTTATTGGTTATGGTTAGACCATTCTGATTTGTAAAACTAAAGGGCATTACCTTTTTGCGCTCTCCATTAATTGTTAGATATGAAAGCGGCGTGGCGTCTGTCATTTGTAATATGACATTTTCGCTACGACTTTCTGTTCTAGTGATGTCCCCAGCTTGAACCCGTGTCACAATTTTAGGAATAAAAATAATCCCAAAAACCAGTATAATAAAAGCGATGCCTATATATGAATAATTACTTTTGTTCATTGTTTTAAATCATTGGCTCGGCGAGTGGTCGAACTAAAATTCCCCTTTCGTTTTTGACGGTATTCTGTGAATAAAATACGGATGTCATCACTCATTTTGTTTTTTAAATCTGAAATTTCCAAAACGTCGTATGAAGTCATCGGGTAAACGGCAGCATTGCTTTCAATTTCAGATTTTGTGCGGTCGTCTAAGCGCCCTCTTTGATGACGCTCTCTGTCCACAACAAACACTTGGTTGGATGATAAATTTAGGCTTAAGGGGCGTGTGATTTTGAAATTGGTATAAGCCTCGCTAATGGCCTGATCAGTTCCAAAAGCAAATTTCCAATATTGCAATGGCGCAAATGCATTGAGTTCTTTGTTCAATTCTAAAACTTGATGTTTTGCAGAATATGGTACCAATGCCAATACCTGAAATCTTTTAAATCCTAAAAATTTATCATATATGAGCTCCTTTAAGTTCAAGGCAAAAGTGGCGTCCTCCATAGGGCTATTGCCCAAAAATCCAACAACCGATAAATGGCCTTCCAACTGGATGCTGTCTCCATCAAGGGTTTTAAAATCGTAAAGTTCAGGAATATTTGTCTGAACAATGTCAAGGGTTTCATAGTTGTGTTTAGAGGGGTATAAAAATAACAGAAAAAGCACCGGCAAAAAAAACAAGACGGAAAGGACCAGAGGCTTTTTTATTTTGGATACAGACATGATACAAAAATATAAAAGCCCGACATAATGCCAATCTTTTATGTTATAATATATTCTTAATTTTTATACTTACTGTCCCAGATGGACTCGTTAAAATTTTTCCGCATCATGAACAACAAATAAAATGTGATGAAAACAAACGTTTTAATGTTGAACACAAAGATTACGAACAATTGAGTATCAGAAAGCTTATTAAAAAGTAAAGCGCTGGCGGCAGTAGACGCTAAGCTTAAGAAGATAGAAGTAAATATTAATGTATTGACATTTTTAAAAGGCCAAACCAGAAATTTCCTGTAAGTTTTTAGGTCATTCCCCCATTTGTGGACTAGGTAATAGTAGCCATTGCCAATAGGAACAAAGAGCAAGGGGTCCTCTTTAGTTTTTAGCCTGAAAAGTTTGGAGGGTGCCATTATCTTAAAGTTTTCTAATTGGGTGTCGTGGGTGGCTTCTAATTCGGGAATGATGCTATATAATTCATTGGGGTAGTCCCCCTTAAACAAATGGGTGTCCAAAAATCTAAGGCGGTACTTGATGCATAGCTTTTCAATGGAATCAATATGAAAAATCCTATCTACGTCAAGATCATCAAAAGTGATGCTGTTTTGGTAAGCAGTGTTTTTTTTATCTAGTTTCGATTTGATTTGGGCCTTGCTGGCTTCTTTTTGGTCAAAGATGCGTTGTACTATCGCTTTTAAGTCTTGGCTGCTTATGCGCCTATCACGGTCTTTCTTTAAAGCGTTCTGAAGGTTTAAGTCAAACATTGGCCATTGATTTAGAATGTAAAATTAATCAATAGTATCCAGTATATAAACTGAATAATCTGTTTTAACACTTTTTTATTAACCGACTGAAATCTGCTAAGAAAAAAATATTGTGCTAAAAAGTAGATGCCGTGTTCTCTTTAGAAGTCTCTTTTGACGTGGCCTTGGGTGTAAACCGATTCTATATAACCTCCTTCTTGAAGTAGAATAAAGATGAGATAACAAATTAAAAAGACCGCAGTCCAAACTACAATACGTCTTAGCGATTTTGTTTCGTCACGCATGTGCATAAAGTCCCAAGTAATGTAATAAGCCTTTATAATCGTCAATACAATAAAAATAAGGTTTAAGCTTTTGGTGTAAATAAAGACAGAAAACGTAATGTTTAAAAGGGTCGCACCAACACCGCCCTCAAAAGGGCTCATAGATGGCACCATTAAAATGTCAGGTTTGTAGATTCCTAGTACTACTTCTACCGCTGTAATAATAGAAAGCAGTAAAAGTACACCCCATATTTTTTGTGTATTGGATTTGAACTTTATCAGTCCTCTAAAAATTTCTAATTTATGTGCGTGGTCTGCCATTATTCTCAGTATTTATTTTAAACAAGGTAAAAGAAGGTGAATACGAAAACCCAAACTAAATCAACAAAATGCCAATACAAGCCTACTTTTTCAACCATTTCATAATTTTTTCTGCGCTCGTAAGTGCCAATAATCACATTAAAGAAAATAATAATATTAATCACAACTCCAGAAAAAACGTGAAACCCATGAAAGCCTGTTATAAAAAAGAAAAAATCTGCAAACAATGGCGCACCATACTCATTGACTTCTAAATTTGCGCCCTTGACATAGCGCTTACCGTTCATTTTAAGTTGACGTAAAGACTCTTCTCTTGATAAAACGGTCTTTTCGCCTTCGGCATTAATTGTTTGAGTCCGCACGAGTATGTTGGGGTTGGCCACCAAGCCAAGATATACATCATTAACGCTGTATGCTGGAAGGCTGCCCTCTGCTGTAAACCAAACACCGCTTTTGCTTTCATGCTGGGTTCGTTCTGTGGAGGCTGCAACGGCGAATTCTTCAACCGGTATTCTTTTAAAAACGGCTTCTCCGTCAACAGATTTGTAGCTGCCAAATTGTAGAATATTGCCACCTTTGGTCTGAACCGCGCCGTAGTCACCCTGGATAAATGTAGCCCATTCCCATGCTTGTGAGCCCACAAAAATAGCCCCGCCAATGATGGTAAAGAACATGTACCAAATTACTTTATTTTTCTTCATTTGATGACCAGCATCCACTGCCAAGACCATGGTTACTGAAGACATAATGAGAATGAATGTCATAAAAGCCACATAAATCATGGGCAGCTCTTGTCCGTGTAAAAAAGGAACGTGCGTAAACACTTCATCAGCTATGGGCCAATAGTCAATAAATTTAAACCTTGAAAAACCATAGGCCGCTAAAAAGCCAGAAAAAGTCAAAGCATCCGAAACGATAAAGAACCACATCATCATTTTTCCATAACTGGATTTGAGCGGCTGGTTGCCACCGCCCCAAGTGGTCCCTTCTGTTCCTGTACTTATTGCTGTAGAATCCATAGTCAATACGTTATTTTGAGTTTCGCAAAAATAATCAATTTATTCTGTTAAAGAAATATATAAAGAAAAAGAGATACAGCCATAAAAAGTCAATAAAATGCCAAAATGTTGAGGCCAGATCAAATCCAGTTTTGTCTTTGGGTGTATACGCCTTTTTTAAATGCCTAAAAATAACAACCGCGAGGCATATCAATCCTGCCAAAACATGAAGTATATGAAATACAGCGATGATGTATATGTAAGACATGGTAATGTTGCTGGTGGGTCCTGTGAAATTATAACCCATGGCTATGAGCTCATTAAATCCCGAAAATTGGGTGTAAATAAAAGCCAGACCGAAAACAAAAGTCCCTATAAGTAAAGCCACACTCCTTGAGTACTGCGTTCTAATCAGCATTTTTTTAGAAGCAAAAAGCAAAATGCTACTCACCACAATGATTATTGTACTGCGTGTGAATGACTCCGGCAACTGAAAATCACGAACCCAATCTTCTCGGGTGCTGCTCACTATAAAAGCACTGGTAAGACCTCCAAATGACATGATTAGAGATATGATGCCAAACCACAACATCATTTTTTTAGCGCGTCCTTTCTTTTCTTGCAATGTTCCCTTTGTTAAATCCATAGCTTTCAAATAAATTTATCTAAAACATAAATAATTTGCATACTCATTAAATATATAATACTTACTGCCATCAATTTCTTTGCCGTATTCTCAGATTTGTTTTTAAAAAGCTTAAATCCATAGTACAAAAAAACAAGGCCTGCAATAAGGACAGGTACGGCGGCGTATATTGAGAGTTTTAAGCCTCCAGTAAAGCCTGATAATGGAACCAAACATATTAATATTGTCCAGCAGATGTAACCAATAATTTGAAGCACAGTACCTCTGTCTTTGGCGCCCGTAGGTAACATTCTAAACCCTGCTTTTTTATAATCTTCATCTAGCAACCAAGCGATAGCCCAAAAATGTGGAAATTGCCAAAAAAACTGCATCATAAATAAAATGCCAGCCTCTAAACCAAAATGTCCTTTGCAAGCAACCCAGCCTAGCATAAATGGAATTGCACCAGGGATAGCGCCAGCTAAAACGGAAAGGGCTGTTTTCTGTTTAAGTGGTGTGTAAACACTGGTGTATATAAATATTGAAATGGCTGCAAACATAGCGGTAATCGGATTGATCGCGTACAAAATAATCAAGCCAATTGTTGTAAGAACTGTCCCAAGTATAAATGCATTTTTTACAGAAATTCTTCCCATTGGAATAGGTCTGTTTTTAGTACGCTCCATGACGGCATCCAAATCCCTTTCGATGATCTGATTGAATACGTTGGAAGCCCCTACCATGCAATACCCGCCAAAAGCTAGAAAAAGAAGTTTAGAAATATTTATAGTTTCTGCGGCAAGCAGATAGCCCGCGATGCAAGAAAAAACAACACTTAAGGACAGGCCCATTTTTGTAATCGTCTTAAAATCGCTTAAACGACTGACGGGGAGTTTAGACAAGACAACATTTTGGGCCATAGCGTTGGTATCCATTTCTTAAGTTGACAAAGATAATTCTTAATTATATTTTATTCAATATAATATCATAAAAACGTTCTAGTTAAAACAAACGGCTTATAAGTTAAAGCGGTAAGTGGCCTTTATCAAAAAAATATTTTGAGGCTGTTGCTCTAAAATTCCGCTTTGTGCCCCTCCAATGAGTCCATTTTCTAAGGAGACATCCGTTCTAATCCCTTGAGACCAAACCAAAAACAATTCAGATCCAGGAATGTACTCCCAACGCAATACCAAATTGGAGTTAAATTGAACGACCGAAAAGTCTGGATTTGACATGTTGTAGTCACTAGTGCCGTCTAAATTGTCATCAAAATAGTAGGTGTCATCTTGAAATTGCACTTGTGCGTTGTCATAAAGTTGGAATCGATCGGCAAGCCTATTGGCGGTAGCATCTGTAACATACTTAAAATCTGAATACCGCCCTCTGGAAATAAAAGGCTGTGCATAATATTGAAGGCTCAAATTGGGTTTTAATGTGTAATTGATGCGTAAAGTTGAACGAAATGTTTCATTGTCAATTGTTCCTAAAATGTAACGCTTTGTTGTCAAAAAGTCCTTTTGTGTAATGTATTGCGTTTTGTTGGGTCGCTTTGAATATTCTGTTGCCAAAGAAATATTAAATGCATCCATTATTTGATAGTTAAGATCTACTTCAAATTTTAAAAAAGACACATTGTTGTCCTTTGATTGTGAGTGTATGACTCCTATTTTGGTGTAGAATTTTTTGCGATCATCAGACCTAAAAAAAAGAGATTTAAAATTTTCTTCTGAAAAACGCCAGCGCGGACCACCTCTTAAAGTAGTGTTGTCATAAATTCTAGGTTTGTGAGTGAGCCAAGAACTAATTCTTGAATTGTTTAAAAACCGAAGTCTGGTTCTCAACTGATATTGAGTCCTGTTGTGATTGCCTTCAAAATCGAAAGCGTTGAATTGACTAAAATCCAAGTTGATATTTCTAAAAACCGAGATGGGCTTGGCCGTACGGTATTTTAAATTAAAAAATTGAAATTTTTGATCGGCACGCTTCAGAAATCCTATGTCGTTTAATTCCAGTTCCGGAGAGGACCATTTAAAACCCATGTCATAGTTCCAGTTTTGCCCTCCATCTTTACCAATCTCTACAAGACCGCCAGTCCCTGTCAGCGAGGTCCTGGTGGGATCGAGCTGTACGTGAGTTGCGTCCACACGGTCAAACAAATGTGTTAAACTTTGCTGAGTTGCAAGAATAGATTCCGGGCTTCCTTTAACATGACTCATCACAACATTAGTTTGAAAATAATAGGTCCTGTCGTTCCATTGATGCCTAAAATCGAAGCCGCCGGTGTAGGCTGCCGTTCTCAGCTCGGAAGTAAGCGCGTTAATAGATCTATTGGTAGCTGTAAAAATACCGCCCAAAAAAGTATTGCGCTTGTTCATGTCCTTTTGAACCCTTCCAACAAAATAATTTGTAAACGGTTCTACTAGTGACTCAGAAATAACTCCGTTGGTATTGATTTCAGAAAATTCTTTCGAAGTCATGCTCTCCAAAATTCCTATAGACCATCCTTTCTTTGTTTTACCGCTAAACTTCGCCGCCCCCAAAATTGTGGTGTTTTGAGGACGATCACTGTAAGAATTATCAGGGGTTTGGGGATACACTTGCGGCGATCTACCAATGCGGCGAGAGAAAAATAAATTATCCCGATTTCCAGCGTATCTATAGTCAAAAATATTTTTATTCTCAACAAAGAATGGCCGCTGTTCCTTGTTGAAAATTTCAAATCCATCCAAAGCAATGGCAGCGGGGTCGGCTTCCACTTGTCCAAAATCAGGATTAACAGTAAGGTCAAGGGTCAAGTCGTTGGTGATGCCGATTTTTGCGTCCAACCCCCCATTAATTCTCGAGTCGCGCCCATTGCGGTATGGGTTTCCAACTTCTGCTTCATATGTTTCTTGCTGAACCGCTAAAAAGGGTTGAACCTCAATTTGCTCTTGAGGTTTTATATTTTTCAAGCCTCTGAGCTCTCCTGCTTCACTCACCCAACCCGCAGATCCAACGGGGATGCGATCCCAAGCAGATAATTCATTTTCCCTGAACAAGTTTCTAACGACATTCAATCCCCAAACCTGTTCCTTTGCGTTGCTAAAGCGCAACTGACTCAATGGGATTTTCATTTCAGCAGACCAACCCAATGAAATAATTTGTGCCTTTGCGCTCCAAATCGGATTCCAACTGTCATCAATATCATCGCCATTATTAGTGGCAATTTCATCGCCCCTTACCCCAGCGGCAGTAATTGTGAATAAAAAAGCAGTCCGTAGATCGTGGTAGCTATCAATCAGTACATTGATACGATCCCCTTCAAAACCATCCCTCCTGGAAAGGCGTTTAGTGATGTGTTCGGGGGAATTGTCTAAGGCCAAAAGTGCGATATATAAATATTTTTGGTCGTAAAGAATCTTAAATTTAGTCTGTTCTGAAGGGTTTGTGTTTTCATCTGGACTAACTTCAATAAAATTTGTCCCCCAAGGCACCTTGTTCCATATTATATCCTTAATAAAACCATCTATTTTAGGGGCTTCCAAAGAACTGATTTCGCTAGTAGAATATACTTTTGGGGCTGTCGTTTGAGAGGAGATAATCCATGGAGAAACGGCAATAAATATTGAAAAAAAATTTATAACTTTTTGTATCATTTGTTTTAAGTAGGCATACCGCGCAAGAGTTAAGGGCAAATTTATAGGACTCCTACGCATTAGTCCTAAAATTTAGAAAAATTTAACGCCAAAACACTATGGATGGATTAATTCGACACAAATTCGAGTTTTATTTGGGAAAATAAGCACAAATAGATTTTGTTAATAACAATTTATAATTGTAAGTTTGCAAACTCTTTTTTGAGAAGTAAAAACTAAAGAAAAAATTTACAACGTGGATACCTTAAGTTATAAAACAGTTTCTATCAACAAAGCGACACGCGATAAAGCATGGGTTTTGGTTGATGCAGATGGTCAAACATTAGGCCGTTTGGCTTCTAGAGTTGCCATTCTATTAAGAGGCAAGCACAAACCTAGTTTTACGCCACACGTTGATTGTGGTGATAACGTTGTTGTGATTAATGCTGAAAAAATAAAATTGTCTGGAAATAAGTGGGATGAAAAAACATACATTCGCTACACAGGTTATCCTGGCGGTCAACGCTCACTAACTGCAACAGAGCTTTTTGCAAAAGATCCTGCCCGGCTGGTTGAGAAATCAATCAAAGGGATGTTACCTAAAAATAAATTAGGTGCAAAACTCTTTAGGAACCTTAGTGTCGTTGTTGGGACGGAACATGCTCACGAAGCACAACAACCAAAAGCAATTAATTTAAACGATATTAATTAATGGAAGTCATTCACAAAATTGGCCGTAGAAAAACGGCAGTAGCACGAGTTTACCTTTCCGACGGAAAAGGCAAAATAACCGTAAACAATAAGGATTTTAAATCTTATTTTACGACCGCTACCTTGCAGTATAAAGTAAACCAACCTTTAGCTTTGACCGACAATGAAGGAAATTTTGACATTAAAATCAATGTCTTCGGTGGCGGTGTCACAGGACAAGCTGAAGCAGTTCGCCTTGCGCTTTCAAGGGCAATGTGCGAACTCAATGAAGAAAACAGAACTATTTTAAAACCAGAAGGCCTATTGACTCGTGATCCAAGAATGGTAGAGCGTAAGAAATTTGGTCAAAAGAAAGCGCGGAAGAAATTCCAGTTTTCTAAACGTTAACATACATTTAATTATAAACCAGTTATTGTTGTCCATGACAGAAAAACTGTCAGGATTTAGTTTAGCATCTAAATGAAAAAGGCCTTTTTAAGCCACTTTTTCATTGCTAATTCAACAGAACGTAAACTAATACAAAAATGGCACAAGTAGAAGTTAAAGAACTCCTCGACAATGGAGTCCACTTTGGACACCTCACCAGAAAATGGGATCCTAATATGGCCCCATTCATTTATATGGAACGCAATGGCATCCATATCATCAACCTTTACAAAACAGCAGCAAAACTTGAAGAAGCCTCAAAAGCACTTGCAAAAATCGCATCTTCTGGACGTAAAATTCTCTTCGTTGCCACTAAAAAACAAGCGAAAGGTATTGTTGCAGAAAAGGCTGCTGAGGTCAAAATGCCATACATTACTGAGCGGTGG
>CAJWDI010000032.1:0-19362 GCA_913031185.1 uncultured Flavobacteriaceae bacterium
AGGCATTGCGTTGGGCCAAAACGCGGTTGTATTGAATTAACTGTTCCAGATAACTTTTGTCACTCTGCGAAATCACCCGATCCATAAATTTTCGTCTTAAATCACTGCCTTCAGTGATTAAATCGCGGTCTGCTGGTGAAATGATAACCAGCGGTAAAAATCCAATGTGGTCGCTAAAGCGTTCGTAGGCTTTGGCATTGCGTTTGATGACTTTTTTTTGTCCTTTTTTTAATGAAACAACTACTTTCTCATCTTTATTTTGTTTTAAATATTGGCCATCAACCACAAAAAAGTCAGCGCCATGCTTGATATTTTGTGAGGCAATGGGGTTGAAATAACTTTTGCCAAAAGACAGGTGGTAAATGGCGTCTAAAACATTGGTCTTTCCAATGCCGTTGGGTCCGACAAAACAATTCACTTTTTGGTTAAATTCGAAGGATTGTTGTTCGAAATTTTTATAATTGATAAGATTTATCGTCTTTAATCGCATTTGTAAAAGTAAATTATTTTGCACCAAACGCGATAAGCGTTCTTGGTTAATTGAGTTGCAAATTATTGAAAAATAACAAATAAAGTAGTATTTTTTATGGAATAAAATTATATTTTTGCCCTTCAGAATTCACAACATTATGGCAACGTATAAAAAACGCGGGGGTAAGCCCAAAACAAAGGTCGACATGCAACAGTCCATTGAGGATGGATCCACTACGGCTGAGGTTTTTAACACTTTAGACGAAGGGGTTTCAAAAACGGAACAATGGGTCATTGCCAAACAGAAATATATTTTCATCATCGTTGGATTGGCTGCCGTTTTGATTTTAGGCTTTTTGGGCTATGATAAATACATCCAAGAACCCAACGAGCGCACTGCCATGAATGATATGTATACAGCTCAAACCTATTTTGATGATGCCGTCTCTGCAACAGATAAAGATTCACTGTTTACACTGTCTCTAAATGGCGACGGTGCTAAATATGGCATGCTGGACATTGCCGAAACCTATGCTGGCACCAAAGCTGGAAATTTAGCCAATTACTATGCCGGGATGGCCTACATGAATATGAAAGACTATGCCAGTGCTATTGAATACTTAAATGCTTTTGATTCCACAGACGACGTCCTGGGCCCCATAGCCAAAGGCGGTATTGGAGATGCTTTTGTTCAATTAGAACAATTGGAAGATGCTTATGATTACTATGTGCAAGCGTATCAACTTAAAACCAATAATTATACCACTCCAATCTATCTTTATAAAGCTGGTGTAATTGGTCTTAAAGTTGGTAAAGCTAAAAAAGCACTGGATTATTTTGAATCTATAAAAACGGACTTCCCCGACAGTCCTGAAGCTAAAAATATTGATGTTTTTATTGGAAAAGCACAAGCTGCGATCAATTAAACCGCATGGCAACGGCTAACAAAAATCTATCTAATTACGACAAATCAGCACTTCCCAATGCCAAAGATTTTAAAATTGGTATTGTGGTTTCACAATGGAATGCGAAGGTTACCAATGGTCTCTTGAAAGGAGCTTTAGAAACGCTCGAGGACTGTGGCGTACTGCAAGACAATATTTCAATCAAATACGTTCCCGGCAGTTTTGAATTGATTTATGGTGCCAAAGTTGTACAAGCCTCTGATGTGGACGTTGTTATTGCCATTGGCTGTGTCATTCAAGGGGAAACAAAGCATTTTGATTACGTTTGTCAAGGGGTTACTCAAGGCATTAAAGATCTCAATGTCTTAAATGATGTCCCTGTAATATTTTGTTTGTTAACCGATAACAACATACAACAATCTTTAGATCGCAGTGGTGGTAAACTCGGAAATAAAGGGGTAGAGGCGGCCATTACTGCGCTTAAAATGGCGGCATTAAACAAGGGCCAATAAACCCTGCTTACAATTTTATGATTGCTGGTTTTATTTCTGGTTAAATTTTAAGTATTTTTATTGCATTGCAAAGCAGTATGGGATTTCAATCGAAATTAAAAACCAATTCAAAATCTCCTTTTAAATTTAAAAGGCAACGGCGTTCCTCATTTGTTTCTTTGCCATTATTGTTTGTTTTGCTTCTATTAATTTTGATTGGCATTTATGTATTGTAACTTAAATTTGATTAAATAAGATGGGCTTATTTAAACTTAGAAAAAATAAAAGATTTAATTACGAACCCCGTTATTACAAGGGGAGTGGTAGCCCGTTTGAAATTAAGCATAAGTTTGAGGATCAGCGTGTTACAGTTGAAAAGGTGAATTTAAAACGGACTTTAACCAATGCTATAAATGACTTTAAAAACCGGGATCAGAAATCCACTAAAACCATTGCAATGATTGTTTTAATTTTGGTCTTTATTTTTTTGTTTATCATTGATTTTGACCTAACTATTTTTTTTAATTAATGGCGAATATCATTCAACTTCTTCCAGATCATGTGGCCAATCAAATTGCAGCCGGCGAGGTCGTTCAACGACCTGCTTCTGTGGTGAAAGAATTACTGGAAAATGCCATTGATGCTGGTGCCTCTCAAATTAAACTCATTATAAGAAACTCTGGTAAAACCCTGATTCAAGTTATTGACAATGGTAAGGGAATGGGTGCCTCGGATGCCCGACTCTGTTTTGAACGTCATGCCACTTCTAAAATAACCACTGCAGAAGATTTATTTTGTTTAAATACCAAGGGGTTTCGCGGTGAGGCTTTGGCCAGTATTGCGGCCATCGCCCATGTCGAATTAAAAACCAAACTACGGGGCGAATCTTTGGGCACTGCGGTTAAAATTGAAGGCAGTAAGCTAAAGTCTGAGGACGTGGTTTCTACCTCTGAAGGGACTTCAGTAGCGGTTAAAAATCTATTTTTTAACATTCCCGCAAGGCGAAATTTTCTAAAGTCCGATCCTGTGGAGTTGAGGCATATTATGGATGAATTTCACAGGGTAGCCATGGCCCATCCACAAATCAATTTTTCCATGCATCACAACGACAATGATCTTTTTGATTTGAGATCAGAACCGTTTCGACAACGCATCATTCATATTTTTGGTGCTAAAATGAATGAAAAATTGGTGCCAGTGCAAGAGGACACCGAATTGCTGAAGATTTCTGGTTTTGTTGGAAAACCCGAATTTGCTAAAAAATCAAGAGGCGAACAGTTCTTCTTTGTCAACCATCGTTTTATTAAAAGTTCGTATTTAAACCACGCCATTTCATCTGCTTTTGAAGGCTTGTTACTCCCCAATAAATACCCGAGTTATTTTCTTAATCTTGAAGTAGATCCCAAAAGTATTGACATTAACATTCATCCTACCAAAACAGAAATTAAATTTGACGATGAACCCACTTTGTACGCCTTGTTGAGAGCCGCTGTAAAACACAGTCTAGGGCAGTTTAGTATTGCACCCGCTTTGGATTTTGAACGAGATCGATCTATGGATACGCCTTATGGCCATGACATGAACAAAGTGTCTTCACCAAAAGTAGAAGTAGATCCTTCTTTCAACCCTTTTAGAACTCAATCAAAAGCAGCTGCTAAAAGCAATGTTTCTGATTGGGAAGGACTTTATGTGGGCCTTGAATCAAAATCTAACTCTGATTTCAATCCCATCAGTGAAGCTCAGTTCGAATCTGATGCGCTACAATCCAGTATTTTTGAAAAAGCGTCTATTAAAAGTTCCCAAAGTACCTTTCAACTTCAGAATAAATACATTGTAGGGACCATTAAATCGGGACTTGTTGTTATTGATCAAAACCGAGCGCACGAACGCATTTTATACGAAGATTATCTGCAACAGATTACCTTAAAAGAACCGGTGAGTCAACAATTGTTGTTTCCTTTGCGATTGGAGTTTTCAACCCAGGAATTGGCGGTTGTAAAGAACATAGAGCCGCAACTTGTTCAAGCGGGATTCAAGTTTTCAGCTTTTGATACGGAGGCCCTGGAACTTACGGCATTGCCTGTGGGCGTTCAGGACACATTTGTTTCAAAGATTTTTGACCAATTGATTAGCGATGTTCAGAACGAAGTTCCAGATTTTAATTTTAGTCAAAGTGACTTATTGGCGAAATCTATCGCCAAAAGTCTCGCTACTAAAAATGGCAAAAAATTAAGTATACAAGAACAAGAATTTATCATTAATGCGCTTTTTGCTTGTAAAGAGCCCACAGTCACCCCTTACAATAAAACCATTTTTATTACTCTTGATGGTTCATATTTAGACTCCAAATTTAGTTGATATGATGCGAATAACTCCTGCTGTTAAACACCTTCTAATCCTCAATATTATCATTTTTATTGGTACCGCTTTTTTGGGAAATAAGTATTTTTTCGACGGAATTTTAGGGCTTTATTATCCCTTGAGTGGTGCTTTTCAGTTTTGGCAAATTGGTACCCATATGTTTATGCATGGGAATTTAACACACCTTCTTTTCAATATGTTTGCTTTGTGGATGTTTGGGACTGCGGTTGAATTACAGTTTGGACTTCGTAAATTTTTAATTTTTTATTTAAGTTGCGGGATAGGTGCAGTTGCCCTGACCTTTTTGGTATACTTTATTCAGATTTACCCATTGATTGGTACCTTAGAAGCCAACGGCTTTTCTTACGATTTGATTCAAGAGCTTACAGCACTGAATATTTTAGAAGGAAATATGTTTAAAGGCGAACTTTTGGCAAATAAAATGCAGGTGGTATTGGAGTCTAATGGGATGTCTTTAAGTCAAGTCGATAACACATCTTTTAGAGCTCTTTTTGATCTTAATGTCAAAAGCAATGGCGTTATGGTAGGGGCTTCAGGTGCTATTATGGGTATTTTAGTCGCTTTTGGCATGTTGAATCCCAACGCCGAATTGATGCTCATTTTCTTGCCAATTCCAATTAAAGCCAAATACTTTATCCCTGGAATCATTGTATTAGATCTGATCTCTGCAACAACCGGTGTATCTTTCTTTAGTCCAAGTAATACGGCTTATATTGCCCACATTGGAGGGGCTGTGACAGGTTTTTTAATCATGTACTTTTGGAAAAAAAATCAATTTAATAAATACCGCTGGAATTAAATGACAACGCTTTACCAAGATCTCAAAGATAAATTAGCAAGACTTCACGTTCTTGAACAAATGATTGTGGTCAACACACTAGTATTCCTTTTTACGGGATTTTTAAGTTTGGTCTTGAGCAATGGCCGCTTCTATGTTTTAAATTTTTTGTCCCTTTCAAATGATATTTGGGAGGTATTTTTAAATCCATGGACAATTATAACTTATGGCTTCTTGCACTACAGCCTTAATCATTTATTTTTTAATATGCTGGTCTTGTATTTCTTGGCCAGAACTTTCGCAAACCTATTCCGTCCTAGAATGGCCCTTAAGATTTATGTATTGGGAATTATTTCTGGTGCTGTTTTCTTTTCACTGGCTACAAGTTTATCTCCAGGCATTTTAAACATTAATGGTCCCTTAGTTGGGGCTTCAGCAGGGGTGCGTGCTTGTATTATTTTTTTATGTGTTTATATGCCGGATAAATTGGTAGGCTTTTTCACCCTCCGCTTTAAACTTAAGTATTTGGGTATTGCTATGGTTGTTTTGGATTTACCAGGCTTACTTTCTGCTAATTCTGGTGGCACAGTCGCCCATATTGGAGGCTATGTTCTAGGTTTTTATTTTGCTTATCAATTGCAAAAAGGACGTGAAATTGGCCTATTTCTAGATAATATCTTGGATTATTTATCTAATAAAAAACGCCCATTGAAAACCGCCTACAGAAAAAAAACTAAAAAAGACAGACCAAAACCAAAGAGAGACCAGAATGCTTTTACCCACCAAAAACAAATAGATTTAATTTTAGATAAGATTGGTAAGAGTGGTTACGAAAGTTTGACTCAAGAAGAGAAAGACTTTCTTTTTAGGGCTGGGAAAAAATAAATCCTTGAAACGTTTAAACTTTTTTGATAAACTTGTCTTTCTGCTTAATTCATTAGCAGCAACCCTACTTTTACTGTCTTATATTTTACCATTTCTACCCCCAAAGTCTTTTTCTGTCTTGGCAGTATTGAGTCTAGCGGTCCCTTTTCTACTATTGTTAAATTTGATATTTTTAATCTATTGGCTGGCGCAATTAAAGCGACAATTCATTTTATCTTTGTTTGTAATGGCTCTGGGTTATACGCATATAAAATCTTCTTTTAATTTCAATT
Source organism: uncultured Flavobacteriaceae bacterium (assembly GCA_913031185.1). Classification (GTDB taxonomy): domain Bacteria; phylum Bacteroidota; class Bacteroidia; order Flavobacteriales; family Flavobacteriaceae; genus UBA3537. Next base: position 6,185 of record CAJWDI010000032.1, read on the forward strand.
CAAACGATAATTCTCAGGAAAAGGGCATCGAAATAATGAGTTACAATGTCCATTTATTAAACTTGTATAAATGGATCGATGTGGACGACATTCCAGAAAAAATTCATGATTTTATCACAAATCAGAGTCCTGCAATCGTGTGTATTCAAGAATATGAAAGCGGCATTGCGACAGATTTAAACTATCCGCATGTTTTTAGACCTCAATCCAACTCAAAATCGGAGCTTGTCATTTTTTCAAAGTATAAATTTGTGAATTCAGGGGTTATCAATTTTCCAAGTTCAGCCAATCGTGCTGTTTTTATAGACGTCAAAATAAAATTGGATACCCTTCGTATCTACAACTTACACTTACAGTCAACAGGGATTAATACAGATGTTAGAGCGCTGGACTCCCAACAATCTGACCGTATGTTCAATCAATTGAGTTCTACTTTTACAGCCCAACAAGTACAAGCAGAGCTTCTGGCCAAACACATGCGCAAAACGCCTCATAAAATCGTTTTATGCGGTGATTTCAATAATACCGCCCACTCCTATGTTTACAGGCTTTTAAAATCAAATTTACAAGATGCTTTTGAAGTTGCGGGTAATGGGTTTGGTGGCACTTACAATTTTGACTACTTTCCTTTGCGTATAGATTTTATTTTAGCAGATCCCAGTATTGAGGTTTTAAACTTCAAAAATTACGCTGTTGAATTTTCCGATCATTACCCAATATGTGCCACTTTAAAAATTAAGTAAGCCTTGATGCTTTTAAGTATTGATTTGGATTGGTGGATGGGTTTTTAAATAGTTCAGCGTTTCAGGACCCATATTAAAAAGTAGATCTAATATACTGAGGTTCGAAATGTACCCATGTTTTACTTGAAAGACTTGTATGTAGGGTTTGGTTTGAATGGTTACTGTTTTCCGCGCATTGACCAAAAAGCGAAAGTCATTTTCAGTTGATTCTTTCTTAAATACTTTAGAAGTCGCAGGATTGAAATCAAACTCAAGACAGAGGTTAATGGCCTCAATACATTCCAAAACAAAGGGCAGCAATAAGTCGTCCTCTTTTTGAAATAAAGGTCTTAACTCATCTTCATAAAATTCAAAAAATGGAGCGGTTTTATAGGCACTTTCAATAGATTTCCATTGTACATTTTTCCATGGTGTTGCGTTGTCTATTAAAATGTCCTGTGTTTTTTGGCGCTTGTTTTGGGTGTAATGAACGGGGATATGCAGTCCCATTTTCCCATTGGCACCGTAAAGATAGCAACGGTTTCTATAAGTCTGTTTCTGATAATTATCATTGACCTCAAAGCAAAGGTCTTTGTGCTGAGTTATAATAATATAACTAGCAATATTTGGAAAATAGGAGGGGTACAGCAGACACATTCCTAAAAATTAAGTCCCTTTTTGTTTTCTTTTCCGCCATTTTCTAAAACCGTAATTGGCCAACAGAAAAAGTAGGAAATATTTTAAATAGGATCGTCTTGGTCCATCGGGATGTACTGTGGTAAAGACACGATCCCAACGAATTTTGTTGAATCCCTCTCCATGGGTATTCCAGCTCATCCAAATAAAGACAGGTTTTCCAACGATATGATTTTCAGGAACAAAGCCCCAGCGTCTGGCATCAATTGAATTGTATCTGTTGTCTCCCATCATCCAATAATAATTTTGTTTGCAGGTGTATGTAGTAGTAGCTTTACCATTGACGTATACCCGATTGCCTCTGGCATAGACCTTATTGCCTTCGTACTCTGAAATTAGACGTTTATATAAAGGTAGATTTTTTGTATTGATTTTAATAGTGGCGCCTTTTTTTGGAATATAAATAGGACCAAAATGCGCCATATTCCAAGGGTACTCAGCATCTTGAGGAAACATATCTCGATCGATATAATCCTTTGGAATGGTCATTTTATTGATGCTTGCTACGCTAGGGTGGTTTTTAAATGCTTTCGCGGCTTCATCGGTAGCAGCTGACAGCCTAAAAGCTGTATTTGACTTCTGAATTCCATCTGTGATGTCATAATAAGTTTTTAAACGGTTTTCAATATTTCGACTGAAATTTTTCCCTGGTTTGATACGACCTTCATAACTGAATTGAAGTTTTGCTCGGTAGGGAAGTACGTTCTTTTTACCATTAATAAAAACAAATCCATCGCGAATTTCAAGGGAATCGCCTGGGATACCTACGCAGCGTTTCACAAGATTAGTTTTCTTATCTATGGGCTTATAATAATTGCGGTCTGGAGTAAAATCATTCATATCCAAAAGCGTGTCGGCGGGCTGGTTAAACACTACAATCTCATTGCGTTTTACGTTTTCCCATCCAGGAATTCTCAAAAAAGGAAGTTGGAATTTATTCAGCCAAGATGTTTCTTGCTCTTCTATTCTGTCGTTAAACAAATAAGATTTCTTTTTGGTTAATGGAATGGTATCGTGAACCATTGGAAGGCTAAGCGTCGTCATTGGAACCCTGGCTCCGTAATGTAATTTACTTACGATTAAAAAATCGCCAACTAAAAGTGATTTTTCTAAAGATGAAGAAGGAATTACAAAAGGCTGAAGAAAATAAATATGAACTGTACTGGCAACGACGATGGCATATAAAACAGAATTGACAAATTGCCCAACTGCAGATTTCGGTTCTGGTGACCTATTTTTAACGTGTTTTAAATCAACAAAATAATTTAAATAATAATTATAAAAGCCCAATGAACAGACCGCTATAATGGTATCCGCTATTTTGTTTTTCCCAAAACTTCGGGCTGTTTCAACCCATATCACTGGAAACATAATAGCGTTAATTACAGGCAGGAAAATAAAAAAGATCCAATACCAAGGCCTGTTTAGGATTTTAAATAATACAAGTACATTGTAAATTGGTATAAAAGCAGCCCATGGTTTTTGTCCTGCGTGTTTATAAAGTTTCCAAGTTCCAAGGCCGTGTATCAATTGAATCAAAAGGCCAAAATAAAACCATTCAGCTAAAGTCATAATTTATTTTTTTATTGGATGTGCAAATTCAAATTTCGTTACACACTATTTAATATTCAAAACATCTTCCATAGAAAACACTCCTGTTTTGCCAAATAACCATTCGGCTGCTATCACAGCCCCCAATCCAAACCCCTCTCGATTTTTTGCAATGTGTTTAATTTCAATGCTGTCAATTGTTGAATCGTAGGAAACCGAATGTGTGCCCGGAATATTTTCAACACGTTTGGCTTCTATGCCTATTTGTTTAGGATTTAAAGATTTTCCTAACGACCAGCCTGTGTATTCACTTTCTTTAATAATTTGTTCTGCTAGAGTTATTGCGGTTCCTGACGGGGCATCTTGTTTTTGAGTGTGGTGAATTTCTTCTAGGCCAATCCTAAATTCACCATAGGGTTGCATTAGTTGTGCTAATTTTCGATTTAATTCAAAAAAGAGGTTTACACCCAAACTAAAATTTGAAGCATATAAAAAAGCACCATTTTTGGTGTGGCATAAGGTTTTAATGGATTCAAAAGCTTCCAACCATCCAGTGGTTCCGCAAACTACCGGAATCTGGCAGTTAAATGCTTCAGTTATGTTAGAAACTGCAGCATTTGGTGTGCTAAAGTCAATGGCTACATCGGCGATTTTTAAATCATAATTAACATTGCCTTTTTCTATTTTTAATACAATTTCATGGCCTCTCTCAATTGCTATTTTCTCGATGACCTTCCCCATTTTTCCATAGCCAAACAATGCGATTTTCATATCCTAAAGTTTTAAGTTAAATGACAGCCCAATTTGCGCATTATAATTGGGGTTGTTAAAGTCGATGTAGGGTTTAAATGATAAGTTTTCGTCCATGTTGTATTGAAGTAAATGTGCATCAACATTGGCATCAATAATATTAAGTGCATACAAACCTACAGCAATCAGCATAGACATTTCTTTATTGCGTTTTAATGTGCGTTGAGCCCTGATGAGCGCATCTTCTGAAATAAATGGGGTTTCACCAGGGCCATAGAACTCGTCATCCGTAAAGCCCGCTAAACGTCTTTTATAGGCATTCCGATAGCGGTCATAAACTTTGTCATTGTCAAAATAAAAGTAAAGTGCTGTGCCAATCGCCCCGTAAACGATGGGTATTTTCCAATATTTTTTATTGTATGCTTGTCCTAAGCCAGGAAGAGCAGCCGAATAAAAAGCAGCTTTTGCAGGCCGCAGAGGATTCATCTTGTCAGGTTTTGTTTTTGTCTGAACAACAAATGTGTTGTCATTCTTAATGGGCTTATTTTGTGATTGTGTCAAAAAACAGCTCATGATACAAAAAATTATGATCAAAAATTTATTGACTTTCATCCAAAAGTTTTAAGATGCGTTCGTAATCTGCTTTGGAATTGAAAGGGATATGTATGGTTCCTCTATGCTTTTCTACCATTTTAATCTGAACATTTTGATCAAAAAAATTAGAAATTCTATTTAAACCTTTTTTAGCAAAGTCGGGAATTTCAACTCTTTTTTTGCTTGGTTTTGATTTTGGGTTACTGAATTCTTTCACTAAAGTTTCCGTAGCTCTGACCGATAATTTTTTGGATATAACACGCTCATAAATAATCAATTGGTCTTTGAGATTTCGGATATTTACCATGGCACGGCCGTGTCCCATCCCAATAAATCCATCACGCATTCCTGTTTGAATGATAGGGTCAAGCTTTAAAAGCCTGAGATAGTTGGCAATAGTAGAACGTTTTTTCCCGACGCGTTGGCTCATTTGATCCTGTGTCAACTTCACTTCATCCATTAATCGTTGGTAGCTCAAGGCAATCTCTATAGGGTCCAAATCTTGACGCTGTATATTTTCTACCAAAGCCATTTCCAGCACTTCTTGGTCGTTGGCAAGGCGAATATAAGCGGGTATTGTTTTTAAACCCAGTATTTTAGAGGCACGAAATCGACGTTCACCGGACACCAATTGAAAGGAGTTTGCTCCTAATTTTCGTAGAGTGACGGGTTGTATGATTCCCAATGCTTTGATGGAGCCAGCGAGTTGAAGCAATGAATCTTCTTTGAATTTTGATCTGGGTTGAAATGGGTTGATTTCAATGTGTTCAAGCGGTATATCTAATATTGAACCCAAAGCTAATTTGGCCGTTTTGGGATCCATTTCATTGAGATCACTTTGTCTGTCTTTCAAAATAGCTGAAAGTCCGCGTCCCAATGCTTGTTTCTTAATCGCTTTTGCCATTCTTTAATTTTATTTAGCCAGGATTTCTTGCGCCAAACTTAAGTAATTTGAGGCACCTTTGCTATTGACATCATAATTAATTATGCTTTCGCCATAGCTCGGTGCTTCACCTAAGCGTACATTTCTTTGTATAATGGTTTTGAATACCATATCGTTGAAATGGTTTTGAACTTCTTCAACAACTTGATTTGACAAGCGCAGTCTCGAATCGTACATGGTCAAAAGTAGCCCTTCAATATCTAAGTTTTCATTATGAACTTTTTGTACACTTTTAATCGTATTGAGAAGTTTACCTAGACCTTCAAGTGCGAAATATTCACATTGTATGGGGATAATTACCGAATCTGAAGCTGTAAGCGCATTGAGTGTTAATAATCCAAGTGAGGGGGCGCAATCGATTAAAATGTAGTCGTATTGTTCTTTTATGGGTTGTACTGCTTTTAAAAGCATATATTCTCTTTCCTCAAAATCTATAAGTTCAATTTCAATAGCCACCAAATCAATATGGGCAGCAATAAGATCCACATTGGGAGCTGAAGTTTTCAAAATGGCATCTTTAGCACTACAATTGTGTTCAAGAAGTTGGTAGGTCCCTAATTTGATGTTATCGATATCAACTCCAAGCCCTGAACTTGCATTGGCCTGAGGGTCGGAATCAATGAGCAATACTTTTTTTTCTAAAACACCAAGGCAAGCCGCCAGATTGACAGCCGTTGTCGTTTTTCCTACTCCTCCTTTTTGATTGGCAACTGCGATAATTTTACCCATGTGATTTCTTGAACGAATTGTTGTAAAAATACAATTATTTACGGGGAATAAAAACCAAAAATTAGAAGAATGTCAACAACTTTTTAACCGCGTTTAAAGCGTTTAGATTCTATCCCATGAACGCGATTATTCACAAAATATAAATAGAGATAATTTTTCCTAAAGAGACTGGCCTGGTATGAAATTCGATACATCCAAACATCGGCGTTAATGTCATTGAATAAAAGGCCTATAGTGTTGATGACTTCTTGTTTAGTCTTTCCTTTTAGGGACAGATAATTGATTTTTTGCTTGGAATGAGCAAGTTTCTGTGTAGCTTCCATATTGATTTGGGATCAAGTTGTTCATATAATTTTGAATTTAATAGTAGGTTGATAGATGTAAATATACTCAATTTATTGATATTATCAATACATCAATTACGGAATTAGCTGTTCGAGTAATTGAGGTCAAATACACCAAGGTTTTTTGCATTAGAATATATTTTATTAAGGGATTTGGAGTTGAAATATTTAAACTAATTAAGTATCATTTTGGTTGATTTACTGTATCTGATGCAATGATGTAAATATCCTCATTTTTTCGTTTCATATTGTAGTTTTCACGGGCAAAAGCTTCAAGACCCTCTGAAGTTTCTAAAGCTTTAAGTTGTTCTTGATCACTTTTAATTTCACTATTATAAAATTCTTTTTTCAATTCTAAAACCTCAATTTCTTTATTAAGAACCCTGTGAATCAACCAGGAATTGGTATCGAAAAAAAGCATCCAAACAATAAACACAACAGAAACTAAGAAAAAGATATTTCTGTAGGGACTGAATCTACCTAAAATTGCTTTGAACTTCTTTTTCATGACATTAAGGATTTAATTTTAGCGATAAGTATGTCTAAATTAATTGAAGCATTTTCGTGATTTTCAATAACCATATCTGCATGTATTTTCATGGGTTCGATAAATTGATCATGCATTGGTTTTAGGGTATTTATATAGCGATCCATGACTTCTTTTGGTGTTCTTCCTCGTTCTGAAATATCTCTGTTAACCCGTCTTTCCATACGCATATCGCTGTTGGTATCAATAAAGACTTTGAGATCAAGAAGTGAACGAAGCTTTGGGTAATTCATAATTAAAATACCTTCTAAAATTAATATTTTTTTAGGACTTATTTCTAAGGTTTTATCCGTCCTGTTATGGGTTTTAAAATTATAGACAGGTTGCTCAATGGTTTCCCCGTTTTTCAAAGCGCTTAAATGCTGATAAAGTAGCTCAAAATCAATAGCTTCTGGGTGGTCAAAATTTAGTAAGCAGCGGGCATCATACGTAATGTTTGAGTTGTCTTTGTAATAAGCGTCTTGAGAAATGACTTGAATATCTGATGCATTAAAATCAGACACAATTTGATTTACAATGGTGGTCTTACCACTTCCAGTACCTCCAAAAACACCAATGATGATCATCTCTTTAAAAATATAGTTAGGTTACAAAGTTAGTGTTTTATTTGATGTGGACTTTAATCTAATAACTTGATGTAAAGTGTTAATAACTTAGGTCTATTAATTTGATTAAAACATTTATTTTTGTCCTAAAATCTCAAACCATGTCTGAAACTATCGAATCTGTTAAATGTTTAATCATTGGATCTGGCCCTGCCGGATATACAGCTGCCATCTATGCGTCTCGTGCCAATATGTTTCCTGTTTTGTACCAAGGCACTCAACCTGGCGGACAATTGACAACCACCAATGAGGTCGAAAATTTTCCCGGTTACCCCGAAGGCGTGACAGGACCAGAGATGATGTTGGAGCTTCAAGCACAAGCCAAGCGATTTGGTACGGATGTCAGAGATGGTTGGATAACAAAAGTTGATTTTTCTGGTCCTATTCACAAAGTTTGGGTCAATGATACTAAAGAAATACATTGTGAAACCATTATTATTTCAACTGGAGCCTCTGCCAAATATCTTGGAATTGAGTCCGAACAGAAGTATCTAAAATTAGGGGGTGGGGTATCTGCATGTGCTGTTTGTGATGGCTTTTTCTATAAAAACCAAGAGGTTGTAATTGTTGGCGCTGGTGATTCTGCTTGTGAAGAAGCCCATTATCTATCAAAATTATGCTCAAAAGTGACGATGCTCGTAAGAAGAGATGTCTTCAGAGCTTCAAAAATTATGGCCAATCGTGTCATAAATACTGATAATATTGAAATTCTTTTTAATACAGAAACTGAAGAAGTTCTAGGCGATGGTCAAGTCGTTACAGGCGTCAAAGTTAAAAACAACAAAACCAACGCAGTACATGACATTGCTGCGACTGGCTTCTTTGTAGCCATTGGACACAAACCTAACACAGATATTTTTAACGATTTCTTAGAAATGGATGATACTGGATACATTATAAATCATCCTGGATCCTCAAAAACAAATGTTGAAGGCGTTTTTGTGAGTGGTGATGCTGCAGACCACGTATACAGACAGGCTGTTACAGCCGCTGGCACAGGCTGTATGGCGGCTTTGGATGCCGAGCGTTATTTGGCTGCTAAAGCATCTTAAGCCGTAAATTAACGCAGTTCTGCGCCTACCTTTTTCTCTAACTGTTTCTGTAATTTGGACATAATTGTTTCTATTTCTTTGTCCGTGAGTGTTTTTGTTGAATCTTGGAGCGTAAAGCTGATGGCATAACTTTTCTTTCCTGTTGGTAAATTATTTCCTTTGTAAACATCAAATAAGCTGATCTCTTTTAAGTATTTTTGATCGGTATGTTTGGCAACTTTATAAATGGCCTCAAAGCTAATGTCCTCATCGATTAGCAACGCAAAATCTCGTTTGACCTCGGGAAATTTAGCAATGGGTTTAAACTTTACATTTGTTGTTTTGATAGAATTTTCAATCGCATCCCATTTAAAATCAACAAAATAAACAGCCTGATCAATTCCAAAAGTTGAAGAGATGCTGTTTTTTACAATACCATATTCAACCAGCGTTGTTTTTCCAAGCTTAAGCATTTGTCCTTCTTCAAAAATGGCATTGGTTGCTGGGCTGCTTTTAAGCTTTGAAACACCCATCTTTTCAATCAAAGCACTGACGATTCCTTTGGTATAGAAAAAGTCTATATTTTCTTTTTGATTTCGCCAATGAAGTGGTGCTTTTTGACCAGTCATTAAAATTGAAAGGTGTTTATTTTCTTTTCGTTCTTCGTTTGCCAAATGATAGGTTTTGCCAAATTCAAATAATCTTAAGGATTCTTGCTGCCTGTTTAAGTTATAGGCAATAGTTTCTAGGCCTGAAAACAGCATTGATCTTCTTAAAGTAGCAAGATCATTACTCAATGGGTTCAAAAGCGTAATGCTATCATTAGTGTTCAAAGAGGCACTTAGCGCTGTGTATTTTTGTGTGGTTAATGAATTGGTCATTATTTCATAAAACCCAAGACTCACTAACTGATTGGCTAATGCATTCTCAATTTTGTGGCCATTATTTTTGGAAGCATTAGAAATTGAAGAATTCAGTTTATCATTAATAGAGATGTTGTTGTAACCATAAACCCGCAACAGCTCTTCAATGACATCAACTTCTCTTTCAACATCGTTTCTGTAGGCGGGGATGGTTAAACCTAATCCAGATTCTGTTACGTTGTTAACTTTAATTTCTAATGACGATAAGATTTCTTTGACGGTCTCTTTTGGAATTTTTTGACCAATTAATTTGTTGATATTTTCAAAACTTAAAAAAACCTGTTTGTCCTTAATTTTTTTTGAATATTCGTCACTAGGCTCGCTAGAAATTTCCCCGCCTGTAATTTCACTGATTAGGCTTGCAGCATACTTTAAAACATATTTTGTTTTCTCGGGATCAATCCCGCGTTCAAAACGAAAAGAAGCATCAGTACTGATGCCATGTCTTTTAGCAGATTTTCGAATGCTCACAGGATCAAAATAAGCAGACTCAAGGAATATATTGGTTGTGGAATTGCTAATTCCAGAGTTCAAACCACCTAAAATACCTGCAATACACATGGGTCCGTTGTTATCACAAATCATCAAGTCTTCGACATCTAAGCTCCGCTCAATTCTGTCCAGTGTTGTAAACTTTTCGTCTTTTTTCGCATTTCTTACAATAATCTTTTGATCCGAAATCTTATCGGCATCGAATGCATGCAGAGGCTGGCCCAAGCTGTGCATTACATAATTTGTAATATCAACCACATTGTTAATTGGTTGGAGTCCAATTGCTTTTAAGCGCTGTTGCATCCAACCCGGCGAGGCTTCGATTTTCGCTCCAGAAATTGTAATGCCACAATAGCGTGGTGCTTTGTCTTTAGATTCAACAGCCACATCGATCTTTAAAGTTCTATTATCAACATGAAAACCAGAAACTGAGGGGCTCATCAGTTCTGGATTTAACCCCTCTTGAATTAACCCTGCTTTAAGATCTCTAGCGGTACCATAATGGCTCATTGCATCGGCTCTGTTAGGGGTTAAACCAATTTCAAACACCACGTCATTTTCAATATTAAAAATATCCGCAAGGGGGCTTCCAATGACTGAATCTTTATCCAATACCATGATGCCGTCGTGGTTGGGTCCAAGTCCCAATTCGTCTTCAGCGCAAAGCATGCCATGGCTTTCCTCACCACGAATTTTCCCTTTCTTAATTTTCCAGGATTCACCTTCTTTAGTGTATAAAGTGGTTCCAATAGTAGCAACGGCAACTTTTTGACAAGCGACAACATTGGGTGCTCCACAAACAATTTTTAAAATTTGGTCATCTCCAACATCAACTGTGGTTAATTTCAATCGGTCTGCGTTGGGGTGTTGTTTACAAGTTTTCACTTCACCCACAACAATGCCTTTTAATCCGCCTTTGACAGAAGCGTATGCTTCAATTCCTTCAACTTCTAGCCCTAAATTTGTAAGAAGTTCTGATGTTTTTTCTGGCGTCCAATCAATATTGATGAATTGTTTAAGCCAGTTGTATGAAATTTTCATATCCTTTGATTAACCTATGCAAATATAAAGCTATGATATTATCTGGCAAATAAAAAGCCCAACCAAAAGTTGGGCTTCGATGTTTATAAAGTCCTTTAGGTTATTCCCCTGAAAGTTGCTTCATTTCTTCTTCAATCATGTTGTAAAACTGATCAATTTTTGGCATGACTACCACACGTGTTCGGCGGTTTTTAGCACGATTCATGGCATTATCATTTTCAACCAAAGGCACATAACTACTACGTCCTGCTGCAATTAATTGCGAAGGGTTCACGCCCATTTTTTGGAGTTCTCTGATGACAGATGTAGAACGCTTAACGCTCAAATCCCAATTATCAAGTAAGACACCACTGGCGTAGCTCCTGCTGTCTGTATGGCCCTCAATCATGGCTTCAAAATCAGGCTTATCATTGATGACTTTAGCTACTTTACCTAGGACAACCTTTGCTTTTTCAGTAACGACATAGCTGCCGCTTTTGAAAAGTAATTTATCAGAAATGGAAATAAATACCACTCCTTTTTCAACGTTAATTTCGATGTCTGGATCATCGATACCAACTGATTTTTTCAAACTTGAAACTATGGCTAGGGTAACACTATCTTTTTTATTGACAGCGTCTTGTAAACGTGAAATTTTTAAGTCACGCTCTTGCAAGCTCTCCAATGTCTTTTCAAGATTTTCTGCCCCTTTTGTTGTAAGCACAGTCATTTCTTTGGTGCTTGAGAAAAGTGCATCGTTTGTTTTTCTAAGATCTACAAGTTGTTCTTTTAAAGCGTCTAGACTGGCATCAGCAACTGCTTTATCAGAAAGGCAACTGTTTAATTTAACAGTAGCAGTGTTGAGTAAATCTTGGGTGGTTTTTAATTCTTTTTGGGCAGCCAATAATTCTTTACTGGGGCCGCAAGAAGTTATAGTAAGCAGGGAAATTAACCCAAGTACAAATATTTTTTTCATCTTGTATTATTTTTTTAAAATGTTAGGTAAAACTATAAAATAAACGCACACAAATAAAAAATATTATGATTTAATGTGTATTTAATTTTTTAAATGATTTGATTTTTAACATATAATATTTCCAGACAATTGAATTGACACCATTATGTTGCATTCGATTTTTGTTTTTATGACGGTAGTTTAGGGCGTAGGGTAGTAGACTGTAAAAACTTAAATGTGCTTTAATGACCGCTATAAAGGACTTGAATCTCCCTAAAAGCAGCAGCCTTACGCCTGCAAACCCATCTAAAATTAATCTTGTAAAAATTATCAAAAACAGAGGGTGAGCGCTGTTTTTTGTCAGCATTATCAGATTGTTTCTAAAATTTAAAAATGTTTTTTTAGGACTTAAAACATTTAAACTTTGACCGCCCAAGTGAAAAACCGCAGAATTTCCAACATAAAAAACCTTATGGCCCATGTGATGTGCCCGCCAACACAAATCAATTTCTTCCATATGAGCAAAAAATTTAGCATCAAACCCATTGAGATCATCAAAGACTTTACTTCGGATAAAAAAACAAGCTCCTGATGCCCAAAATAGGGGACAATTGCTATCGTATTGCCCCAAGTCTTCTTCAACGGTCTCAAATATTCTTCCCCTGCAGTAAGGATATCCTAACTGGTCAATAAAACCACCTGCTGCACCTGCGTATTCAAACTTATGAGGTTTATTCTCATCTAATATTTTGGGTTGAATAATGCTAATTTCTGGTTGCGTTTCAAACACTTTAACAACAGGGTTTATCCAATCATTTGTCACCCTAACGTCTGAATTTAAAAAGCAAAATACATCTGCATTGATGTCTTTTACGGCCTTATTATAGCCCTCAGCGTAGCCGAAATTTTCCACCAATTTAACAATGTGTATTTGGGGATATTTTTTTTTAACAAATGCTATGGAGTCATCATCAGAGCCATTGTCTGCTACATAGATATCATACCCCTTACTAAAGGCTACGACCGAAGGTAAAAACCGCTCTAAAAGCTTTTTCCCGTTCCAGTTTAATATGATAACGGCAACTTTCAAGTGAAATTCTTTTTTTGTGAATAATCCGGAAGGGATTCTATGAAACTATAACCGTCAGAAGTCAGATTCATACTGCAATAATAATGATTTAACCCATTAGTGACCATTAAAAATGAGGCGTCTAAATGGCTGTTGTAACGGGCAATTTGATCAAATGTATTTTGATTTATATTTACATTTGGCGCT
>CAJWDI010000033.1:0-18794 GCA_913031185.1 uncultured Flavobacteriaceae bacterium
AGCCCGCTGAAGTTTCAGCAATATTAAAAAATCAATTGGCAGGATTTGAAGCCACCACCTCATTGGATGAAGTGGGAACTGTTCTCGAAGTAGGGGATGGTATTGCCAGAGTTTACGGTCTTACCCATGCTGAATATGGCGAATTGGTAACCTTCGAAAATGGAATTGACGGAATGGTCCTCAACCTTGAAGAGGACAATGTAGGGGTGGTATTATTAGGACCCTCTAAAGAAATTAAAGAAGGAAATACCGTAAAGCGAACCAAGAAAATTGCTTCCATTAATGTGGGTGAGGGCATCGTCGGTAGAGTGGTTGACACTTTGGGAACCCCCATAGATGGTAAAGGTCCTATAGAAAGAGAAACCTATCAAATGCCTTTGGAAAGAAAAGCTCCAGGGGTAATCTTTAGACAACCCGTAAATGAACCCCTTCAGACAGGAATAAAGTCCATTGATGCTATGATTCCCGTTGGAAGAGGACAAAGAGAACTTGTAATCGGCGACCGTCAAACGGGAAAAACCACTGTTTGTATTGATACCATCCTAAATCAAAAAGAATTTTTTGATGCAGGTGAGCCCGTATATTGTATTTATGTTGCTGTTGGACAAAAAGCGTCTACAGTAGCTAACATTGCAAAAACATTAGAAGACAGAGGCGCTTTGGCCTACACTACAATTGTAGCAGCAAATGCATCAGACCCTGCGCCAATGCAGGTTTATGCACCTTTTGCTGGGGCCGCGATTGGAGAATATTTTAGAGACACTGGTCGTCCCGCTCTTATTGTTTATGATGACTTGTCAAAACAAGCTGTAGCCTATCGAGAAGTTTCACTTTTATTACGCCGCCCTCCTGGACGTGAGGCTTACCCTGGTGATGTATTTTACTTACACTCACGTTTGTTAGAGCGTTCCGCAAAAGTGATCAACGACGATACCCTTGCAAAAGACATGAACGATTTGCCAGATTCTTTGAAACCATTGGTAAAAGGTGGCGGCTCTTTAACAGCGCTTCCGATCATTGAAACACAAGCAGGAGATGTATCAGCTTATATCCCTACAAACGTAATTTCGATTACAGATGGTCAGATTTTCTTGGACGGAGATTTATTTAACTCTGGTGTACGTCCAGCAATTAACGTAGGAATATCGGTATCTCGTGTGGGTGGTAGTGCGCAAATTAAATCCATGAAGAAAGTGTCTGGAACATTAAAACTTGATCAAGCACAATTCCGTGAACTAGAGGCATTTGCAAAATTTGGTTCAGATTTAGATGCGGTTACATTGAATGTTATTGAAAAAGGAAAACGAAACGTTGAAATCCTTAAGCAGGCCCAAAATGATCCTTATACAGTAGAAGATCAAATTGCGATTATTTATGCAGGATCGAAAAACTTACTGCGTGATGTTCCTGTAAATAAAGTCAAAGAGTTTGAAGCTGAATTTATCGAATTTTTAAAAGCAAAACACAGCGATGTTCTGGCGACTCTTAAATCCGGCAAGCTTACAGATGAGGCTACAGACACTTTAACAAAAGTCGCTAATGATATGTCTGCAAAATACAACTAGTTTAAAGCATGGCAAATTTAAAGGAAATAAGAAATAGAATCTCGTCCGTATCGTCTACGATGCAGATTACCAGCGCCATGAAAATGGTGTCTGCAGCCAAGCTCAAAAAGGCTCAAGATGCCATCACAGCGATGCGTCCTTATGCTGATAAATTGACCGAACTACTTCAAAATCTAAGTGCAACTTTAGACGCCGATAGCGGAAGTAAATTTGCAGATCAACGCGAGGTCAAAAACGTTCTTATTGTTGCCATAACCTCAAATAGAGGATTATGTGGCGCCTTTAATTCTAACATCATAAAACAGGCGACTCATTTAGCGAAGGGCTACACGAACCAAAAAGTTTCTGTAGTGGCCATTGGAAAAAAAGGCAATGATGCTCTTGCAAAAGAACACCAAGTCATTTCAAACCAAAGCAGTGTTTTTGAGGATTTAACTTTTGAAAATGTTGCAACAATTGCCGAGATGTTGATGGCGCAGTTTGAATCAGGATCGGTTGACAAGATTGAGCTAGTTTACAATAAATTTAAAAATGCGGCCACTCAAATTGTGATGACGGAGCCATTTTTACCCATTGTCTCAAGCACGGAAAGTGTAGGCACAAGTCAAGACTATATATTTGAGCCCTCGAAAGCGGAAATTGTCGAAACCTTAATACCAAAGTCTTTAAAAACACAGTTGTTCAAAGCCATCAGAGATAGTTTTGCAAGTGAGCATGGTGCCCGAATGACCGCCATGCACAAGGCTACGGACAATGCAACAGAGCTAAGAGATCAATTAAAATTGACTTATAATAAGGCAAGACAAGCAGCCATTACCAATGAGATTCTTGAAATCGTTGGCGGCGCTGAGGCGCTGAACAACTAGGTCAGGGGCCCGCAAGCTCACATAACCCTCTATCGAACATCCCTTCTGCGGTCAACGCATCAATAATTATTATATCTGCCGTAAAAAGTGTATTTTTAAGCTCATAAATCCAGTAGTTTGACGCAGCTTAAAACACTTTATAAGCAAACATTTATTTACGGGCTGGCTACGGTGGTTCCCAAAATGCTCAGTTTTTTACTGGTCCGTTTGCATACAGATAAATCGGTACTGGAGAATGTGGCTGATTATGGCGATGTCTCTTTAATCTTCGCCTATTTTGTGTTGTTCAATGTGCTTTTGGCCTATGGAATGGAAACCGCGTTTTTCCGTTTTTTTAATAGCGATGAAAAAAAAGAAACGGTTCTAAGCACCTCAGCAATTTCTCTGCTTTTGACCTCTTCATTGGTTTTGGTTTCGGGATATTTGTTGAAACAAGAAATCTCAGACCTCATTCATATCAATGCCGATTATATAGTCTTGGTTTTGTGGATTTTATTTTTTGACGCGTTGGTAATTATTCCATTTGCGTATTTGCGTGCTCTCGGTAAGCCGGCCAAATACACAGTCATTAAGCTCGTGAATGTAGCACTAAATTTAGGGCTTAATATTGTCTTGCTATTATTTTTAAAATCATGGGCAGAAACGTCCTCTTTCTGGGACTTGTTCTACCGCCCAAATTTTGAAGTACATTATATTTTTATTGCCAACTTGATAGCAAGTGCTGCCACACTTTTAATATTAATCCCTTTTTATTTTAAGCTCAATTATAATTTTAATGCCACACTTTGGAGGCAGATGTTGCGCTATGCAACTCCAGTACTTGTTGCAGGTGTTGCTTTTTCCATCAATGAAACCTTTGACCGAATTTTGTTGGAGCGACTGCTACCCGAAAACCTATCCAAAGCTGCCATTGGAACCTACTCTGCGTGTTATAAACTGGCGTTATTTATGACCTTATTTGCCACCGCCTATCGCTTGGGGATCGAGCCCTTCTTTTTTAGTAACGCAAAGGATAAAGAAGCAAAAATTAATTATGCCAAAATATTAGAATTTTTTGTCATATTTGGCGCACTGATCCTTTTAATCGTCGTTGTTTTCGTCGATGTCTTAAAACTAATTTTGATTCCAAATGAGGCCTATTGGGAGGCGATGAGTGTGGTACCGATTTTGTTACTGGCCTATTTATTTTTAGGCATCTATCACAACTTATCTGTTTGGTATAAAATAACGGATCGCACTAAATTCGGCGCATACATTTCTATTTTTGGCGCCCTATTAACTCTAGCCATCAATCTAATTTTTATTCCAAAGTTTGGTTATATGGCTTCGGCCACCGCCACACTGGCCGCCTATGCTGCCATGGCTTTTATTTCCTACACGCTTGGGCAAAAGTATTATAAAGTCCCTTATAACCTAAAAAAAATAGGGTTGTACCTAACGCTATCTATTGGGTTTTCTATCCTATCTTTTTATGTTTTCAGAGCACAATACATTGTAGGTGCTTGCCTGATCCTTACATTAACAGCCGTTGTATGGGCTATGGAGAAAACCGACATTAAACAACTTATTAAATCCTAACCATGAAAATCAATATCATCAATAAATCTTCTCACCCTCTCCCCAATTATGAGACCATTGCTTCGGCGGGTATGGATTTGCGCGCCCAAATTGAACAAGACATTATTCTAAAACCATTAGAAAGGCACATTATACCAACAGGGCTTTTTATAGAGCTTCCTGTGGGAAGCGAAGCCCAAGTTCGGCCACGCAGTGGTTTGGCCGCCAAATACGGGGTGACCGTTCTGAACAGCCCCGGGACTATCGACGCCGACTATAGAGGAGAGATTGGTGTGATTTTAGTAAACCTTTCTAATGCAGATTTCACTATTAAAAACGGTGAACGCGTGGCTCAACTGGTCATTGCCAAGCATGAACGCGCGATGTGGAATCCCGTACAAAATTTATCCGAAACAAGCCGCGGTACTGGTGGATTTGGAAGTACAGGAAACCAATGATACATCCCAAACGGTTAATATTATTTTTTGCCAGCCTTTTTTTAGGCACAATGGTCTCTGCACAAATAAAGCAGGACAGCCTGTCGGACCTTAAAACCCTTAATCCAGAGCAGCAATTTCAAGACAATTTTTATGAAGCCTTAAAACAAAAAGGCCTTGAAAATTACACAAAAGCGATTGATGCGCTAATAAACTGCTCTAAATTATACCCAGAGCGCGCTGTCGTTTATTTTCAACTTGGAGATCTTTATTACAAAACAAAAGCGTTTTCTCGAGCTGAAAGCAATTTGCAAAAAGCCATTCTTTTAGATGAAAATAATTTTTGGTATAAAGAAAAATTATACCAATTATATGTTCATAATGAAGATTATGATAAGGCAATAACAGCGTTAAAGCCACTCCTTTCCAAACATCAAGCATTCCAAGAGGAGTTGGTGCATTTAAATATGAGCGCAGCGCATTATGAAACCGCCCTCAAGCAAATTGAAAAACTGGATGCACAGTACGGTTATACGTCAGAGCGCGATCAACTCCGCATCACTATTTATTTGCAAACCGGCAATCAAATTGACCACCTTCAATTTTTAAAGAAACGACTTAGACAGGCCCCAGAAAATACCCAACATTTTTTAAATATAATTTACACCTTAAGCCAGTATGGCTTAAGGGATGAGGCCTTCGCAACCGCCGAAGCGTTTTTAAAATCCCATCCTCAATCTCACATTGTGCATGTGGCCTTGTATAAGTTTTATCTTGCTGACAAGGCCTATGACAAGGCAATTAACTCTATGAAAATAGTAACGAGTAGTAATGTATTGGCCCCCCATATAAAAGTCAAAGTTTTGAGTGATTTTCTACAATTCGTTAAAGAAAACCCCGCTTATAAATCGGTATTGGCCGAAGTGGAACCTGCTGCATCACTAGAGGTTTCAAACCGGTCCAATTTAGAATGGGCTGCTTACTACAATGAAATGAAAAAACCTTTTAAAGCCCTGGGTTTCTATGAAAAAGAATTGCTACAGACGCCAGAAAATTTAGCCCTAATTCAAACAATTGCAAATCTTTATTTGGAAACAAAGCAACATGAACGCGCTGTTGACTTTACTTTAAAGAAATTGGAGTTTTTTCCCACACAAATTGCGCTGTATTTGGTTTATGGACGCGCTCAATTTCACTTGCAACGTTGGGATGCGGCATTAGAATGGCTTGAAATCGGATTGGATTATATTTTTGAGGACAATGAAACCGCTAAAGCCTATTATATTTTAATGGCAGACCTTTACACAAAAAAAAACAATATTGCGAAAGCGAAGACGTTTGCTAATAAGGCTAAAGCCATCAATAAGGAATGAAAAAAAAATTTACACATATATTAATAGTAGTTTTGATTTTTAGCTGTGGTACTGTAAAAAAAAGGGGGATAGTGCCTGTGCTTGATTCAAAAATTAAGGCAAAACAAATAATAAAAACACACCAAAGACAAAAGGCGGACTTTAGCACTCTTCAGGCACGACTTAAGTTGGAATTGACCGAAGACAATAAATCACAAACACACACACTAACCCTTCGTATGGAGCGCGGTAAAACGATATGGGCTAATGCCTTTTTAAATATGGTACGTCTAAAAATAACACCAGAAAAAGTATTAATGTATAATAAATTGAACCGCACGGTTTTTGAAGGAGATTATGAAATTATAAATGAATTCTTAGGCATTGAACTGAATTTTTCAAACCTTGAAAATGCATTGCTTGGAGATGCCCTTTTTAACCCCAAAACAAATGCTTTAAAAAGAGAACCAAACCAAACGTCTTATGTCTTGACCCCCAAAAACGCAAATGAATTACTGCAAGTGTTGTATTACATAAACCCCAGTTCTTTTAAACTGGATGGCCAATCTGTAGATCAGCCTCTCGAAAATAGAAGTCTTGATGTAAATTACCAAAGCTTCCAAGCCATTGACGCACAATTATTTCCCAAATCAATAACAATCAAAGTTATCGAAAATCAAAAGGAAACCAGCTTGAAATTGAATTTAAAATCCGTAATTTTAAACCAGCCCTTGCGGTTTCCATTTAAAATGCCCTCGGGCTATAAACCGATTGACCTCTAATGACCTCTAAGCTTAAATATTTTTCTTTCACTTTTTTTATTTTTTTGGTGATTGGTTTATCGAACGCTAATGCGCAAAGCCAACGCCAACAAGAATTAGAAGAAAAACGCCGAGAATTGCAACAAGAAATCAGGGAAATAACCAAGTTGATGTTTGCCGGAAAGAAAGAAAAAAAATCTGTTGTGAGTGCTGTTGAAGATTTAAATTACAAAATTAGTGTTCGTAAAAATCTGATTCGCATCACCAATCAGCAAGCCAATTTATTAACGCGCGAAATCAACGCGAACCAAGATAAAATTACTGCCTGCCGTATAAAATTGAAGGCTTTAAAAGCGGCATATGCAGATATGATTGTCAAATCTTATAAAAACAGAGCCCGAGACAATAAGCTAATGTTTTTACTGTCTTCTTCAAGTTTTCAGCAAGCTTACAGGCGGTTACAATACATCAAACAATATGCAGATTATCAAAAGCAACAGGCTCAAATTATAAAAGCCGAAACCCAACAGTTGCAATCACTCAATCAAGCCTTATTGCTTCAAAAAAAGGATAAGCAAAAATTGGTTGATGAAAACAAAGCAGCGAAGAAAATTTTGGACAAGGAGCTCATGGATCAACAGTTCTATATTGAAATGATTCAAAAAAATTTGGCCAAATTTTCTGCGCAAATCAAAGCCAAACAAAAGGCTTCTGAGAAGTTAGACAAGGAAATTAGAAAATTGATTCGTGAGGCCATTGCGGCATCCAATAAAAAAGCAGGAAAATCGGCTAAAAGCAGAACGTTTTCTATGACACCCGAGCAAAAGATATTAGCTGCTAATTTTACAGCTAACAAAGGAAAATTGCCCTGGCCTGTTGCCAGCGGCGTCGTAAAATTACGTTTTGGTACCAACCCATCGCCAATTGACCCAAGCATTAAAATAAAAAGCAATGGCGTGCGCATTGCCACCAACAAAGGCGAGCCTGTTCGCGCCGTTTTTGAAGGGGTTGTCCAAGGAATTATGACACCCAAAAATGGAAACAATACCATAATGATTCGCCACGGAAATTACATCACCGTCTATAAAAATCTGTCTAAATTTTATGTAAGCAAAGGCGACAAAGTAACCACTAAGCAGATCCTTGGAGAGGTCATCACAAACAAGGCTTCTGGGGAATCTATTTTAAGTTTTGGTATTTATAAAGATAGTGCAATTCAGAACCCCTCAATTTGGGTTTATAAGCTCTAAACCTTAAGACCCCTCAAAAAGTGCTTTGAGTTCTGTGGCCTCCTCGGCTTTGAGCTTTCCAGCCAAAACCAAACTTAATTGACGCCTTCTCAGCGCCCCTTGATAGCGTTTTATTTCTTGTTCAGATTCAGGGATTAGTTCTGGAATTTCAACGGGCCTTCTGTTTTCATCGACAGCCACAAAAGTAAAAATAGCTTCGTTGGCTTTGATCGGCTTGTTAAAGTTATTATCGGTATACCAGACATCCAGGTAGACCTCCATTGAGGTCTTAAAAGCTCTTGAAACTTTCGCCTCAATGGTCACAATACTTCCCCGTGGGATTGCATGGTTAAAAGCCACATGATTTACAGATGCGGTCACTACAACTCTTTCAGAATGTCGTTGAGAAGTAATGCTGGCAGCCCGGTCCATACGGGCCAAAAGCTCGCCTCCAAAAAGCGTATTAATGGCATTGGTTTCGCCAGGCAGCACCATGTCGGTTACTACAGTTTTTGAATCGGAAGGGTGTTTTGCAGTCATAGTTGTTGTTCTATGCTACAAAGGTAGAATTTATTGGGTAAATCATTTCATCAAAATGATAACTTTTAATCTTGCGGATAATAATTAGGGCCCCATCCAAATGGGGACGATAAATTTGCTCCTATCAACTCGAGGTGCTTACTGTAATCCCCGTGGTAGTAATGTCCTTTAATTTTTAGCAAGACCAATTTCGAGCCACTTGGCGACATAATACATTTGTTGGGGAAAGCCCTACTTTCAGTGAAAACAATAAGATCATCACTATTATAAACTTTTCTAGTCACCGCTTTCTTTAAAAAATCATTACTAATAAGATCCCTACGCTCTAAAAATATTTTTTCTTCTATTAAGCGCTGCTGATATTCCTCTAACTCGCCTCTGAAAGTTTTCTCTACCAATACGCCATAGCGATACCCATTATGATTAAAAGGGAATGTAAGCACCTCAAAGGCTTTATTTTGCCTTATGCCATATTCTTTCAATTTTGTTTTAATGTATCCATTATACCTGTTCCAATTGTTTTTGAGTGTAAAGTCAAAAACAGCATTACCGTAATATCTTTTCGTAAAAACCGCTGCTTGTGTTTTCACATTCATAATAGTGACTTCAAAGAAATATCCCTCCGGTGGCGTTGCATCAAAGGTTTCAGTATTGAATTGTAACCATGCAAAGAGGGACTCTTCAACAGACCAACCAATTGGGTAAAACCCACCATGTATTTTTTCTGTTTGAAGGATTTCTTCAGGCTGAAAGTATTTAAACTCTTGAGAACAGGCGCTATTAACAAAAAGGAGGAGCGCCATAACGCGCATAATGACGCATTTATAATTTACCATTTTTAAGTTTATTTAGGGTTCAAGCTTTTGCAACCAAAGCGACACCTAATCACTGCGCATCAAACGATTGTTATATCTGGGTCAAATTCTAAAAAATACAAATAAAACGAACAAAAAAATTGTAGGGTTTCACGAGTTGAATGTAGACTTTGGAGGCAAAATCAACTTAAATATATAAAAAAAATCCTACAATTAGGTACGGTCAAAATCTTTTTTAAAATTAGGGAACGGACTTGATTAAAAGCCAAGCAGTTGGGTCCTGTGTGCGCCTGATGTTGTAGAGTGCGCGTTCTGCAGCCCGGCGTTCTGGATAGCTTTCAAACACGACTTGGTGTAAACCAAATCGGTTTTGTCCAATCAGCCGTGCATTAAAACCGAGGCGTTTGAGTTGACGGAGTTTCCTTTCGCTATTGGCTTTGACCCTAAAAGCACCTGCGACAATATGATAGTTTCCTGAAGGTTTTTCAATATCGATGGTGATGGCCGGTAAGGGTGTGTTCACCAAAAATGTAGCTTCTTGAATTTGGTTGTCTAAAGCAACACGCACCTTTTCTTGAGCGGCAATATTTTCTTTTTCAATGTACTGCATGTAGGCATTTGATGCCATAAATCCTCCGAGGCCAAGCAAGATTACAGCGACTGCGGCATATTTTATCAACGCATTTGTGCGGCTTTTTCTTGAAGCTAAAATTAAGGTTGTTTCTTTTTCCTTGGCGCCCACAACCTTTAAAGGTAAATCTCTTTTGACCTCTGGCGAAACAAATTGTGACAAGCCAAAGGCAGCGGTCATATAATTTAGATGATAAGAAGGTTCAAATTCTAAAGCGCCAGTCTTGCTTCGGCTTAAATCTCCAACATATTTAAGTGAAACGGTTTCATTTTTCTTTAGGCTTTGTTGAATTTCGGCCACTTGTTTGGCAATTTTCGAAAGGGCATTTTCATAAGAAACTTTCTCAGAAGTTGCAATGTAATTAGCCAAAACACCATCATTGGATTGCAGCTGTTCGTTAAATGACAAACGTTTTTTAGGCGGAGAAAACACTTGCGCTTGTGTATCAATTTCAGCCGATACTTTGTGGGTTAAAAACGCCCCAAGCCCTGGAACTATGATACATTCGTATCGGTATAAAAGTGTGCTAATGTATTGGCTGAGTTGCATCATCTCAAATGTATAAATTTTTTTTGAATTTCCCCAAGAAGCCTAAAAAGAACTTTATTGGATAGGTTTTATATATTTACATTAAAATCTCCCCAAATGAATTCAACCCAACTATTGTATGCAATGGCCCTACAGGCTGTTCCTAATATTGGCGATATAACCGCCAAAAAACTCATCCAGCACTGTGGCACTCCGGAGGCCGTTTTCAAAGCCAGCAAACGGAGTCTTGAACGCATTTATGGCATTGGATCCCACACAATTAAAACGCTACAAAACGCCCAAACCCTAAAATCGGCAGAAAGGGAATTAAAATTTATTGATAAGCATAATATAAACGCTTTTTACTTTGAAGAAACGGCTTACCCCCACAGACTTAAACATTGTGTAGACGGCCCTATTGTATTGTTTCAGAAAGGCAGCATTAAATGGGACAAATCGCCTGTTATCAGCATTGTTGGTACGCGACAATTAACGGCCTACGGAGCGCGGCAATGCAGGGCATTAGTCGCCGCGCTTTCAGTGTTTAATCCCATTATTGTTTCCGGTCTTGCTTATGGTGCAGATATAATCGCTCATAGAGCGGCCTTAGAATGTGAGCTGCAAACGGTTGCATGTATGGCACAAGATCTTCAAAACATTTATCCAGCCGCCCATAAAAAATTCCGTTCTCAAATTGAGGCTCATGGCGGTTTTGTAACTGACTTTTGGAGTACATCGCAGTTCAGCCCCTCTAATTTTGTTCGCCGTAACCGCTTGATTGCGGGGCTTAGCGAAGCTACTGTAGTTATTGAGTCTGGTGTAAAGGGTGGGAGTTTAATTACGGCGGACTTGGCCTTTGGATACAACCGAGAAGTTTTTGCACTTCCTGGCCGTATAGGTGACAGTCAAAGTGTTGGGTGTTTAAACTTAATTAAAACAAAAAAGGCTCATTTATTGTCCGTACCTGAAGACCTTCCTTACATTCTAAATTGGAATATTGAGGCACATTCTAAATCTTTAAAATTGAAAACGCCTACATCTTTAAATATCGACGAAAAACTTATTTTTGAACACTTAAAAAAAGAGGGAACAACCCCGTTAGATCTCATTGCTTTAGGCTGTCAGATACCAACTTCAAAAGCAGCTTATATATTGTTAAATTTGGAATTGAAGGGGGTTGTGAAGTCGCTCCCGGGTAATGTTTTCGGACTTTTTTAGTAGCCCAGTTTTTTTCGAACCCTTTTAAGCACCGAATTGGCAACTGCTGCTGCTTTTTCAGCGCCAAGCGCTAATATTTTCTCAACCTCTTCTGGGTGTGCCATATAATGATTATAGCGATCGCGTTCAGCGCAAAACTTCTTACAGATAAGTTCGAATAAGGCTTCTTTGGCATGCCCATAGCCATACCCCCCCCTTTGGTAATTCGCTTTCATTGTTTCAACCGCTTCTTCAGTTGCAAGCAATTCATAAATTGCAAAACAATTACATCCAACCCAATCTTTTGGACTCTCAAGCGGTGTGCTATCGGTTTTGATTGACATGATTTGTTTTCTGAGAGCTTTGTCTGTTTGGAAAATGTCAATTACATTGTCCTTGCTTTTACTCATTTTTTGGCCATCTGTGCCTGGGATCAATTTTGTTTGCTCCTGTACTTTTGCTTCAGGTATAATAAAAGTTTCCCCCATTTTTGAATGGAATCTTGAGGCGACATCTCTTGTCATTTCAAGGTGTTGCAATTGGTCTTTACCAACCGGTACAATATTGGCGTCATACAATAAAATATCGGCAGCCATAAGCATGGGGTAGCTAAACAAGCCGCCGTTTATGTCTTCTAAACGGCTTGCTTTATCTTTAAAACTATGCGCCAGCTCTAATCTTGAAAAAGGAAAAAAGCAGTTCAAATACCAAGCCAGCTCTGTGGCTTGAGGCACATCGCTTTGCTTGTAAAAAACGGTGTTTTCTACATCTAATCCGAAAGCCAACCACGCTGCGGCTGTTGATAAGGTGTTTTCGCGCAGAGTTTGCGCGTCTTTTATCTGTGTTAGTGAATGTAAATCGGCAATAAAAAGAAAGGCAGTATTAGCACTGTCATTACTCATGTCAATCGCTGGTAGGATTGCGCCCAAAATGTTTCCCAAATGTGGCGTTCCTGTACTTTGTACCCCTGTTAAAATTCTCGCCATTTAGTGATGTGTTTTTGGATTTTCACACAAAGGTAATTTTTTTGACGCAATCGCTCAATATTTTTAGTAGTTTTGGGCTTGATGAAGTTGATATACTATCCAATTTGGCTGATTTATAGAGCTTGGTTTTATGTGCTAGTTGGGGTTTGTACGTTTTTACTATCTCCATTTTTAATTCTTTCCATTCTAAAAGCCTCTTGGTATCCTTATTTTTATAAAATAGCACGACTTTGGTCACTTTTTATTCTTGCCGGCATGGGCTTTTGTTGGTCCATTGAGTGGGATCAGGAGCTAGAAAAAGGACAGAGTTATATTTTTGTGGCTAACCATACGTCCATGATAGACATCATGCTGATGTTTGCTGTAATAAAGCACCATCCGCTTGTCTTCGTAGGAAAAATAGAGTTGGCCAAAATACCGTTGTTCGGCTTCTTTTACAAACGCACTTCCATTTTGGTAGATCGCAGTAATTATAGCAGCCGAAAAGCGGTTTTTAATCAGGCTCAAAAACGCATTCAACAAGGACTGAGTATCTGTATTTTTCCCGAAGGTGGGGTTCCCAAGGAATCGGTCCCGTTAGACCAGTTTAAAATAGGTGCTTTTAGGCTTTCAGTAGACCACCAACTCCCGTTGGTTCCAATCACTTTTTTTGACAATAAAAAACGCTTTTCATATACGTTTTTTAGCGGAAGTCCAGGGAAAATGCGTGCAAGGGTCCATCCTTTTTTAGATCCAAAGGATTTCAGTCTTAAATCACTCAAAGTCATGAGTGATAACGTTTATAAACTGATTTTGAAATCTTTGGAAAACCTGGCTTAAAATACAATGCTTATAAAGCTTCAGCCTCCCCTTTAATGATGCTTTTAATCTTCAACTCTAATTCATCCATTAAATCTGGATTGTCTTTGATCATTTGTTTAACTGCATCACGACCTTGTCCAAGCTTGGTTGCATCGTAACTGAACCAAGAGCCGCTTTTCTGAATGATATCAAATTCCACAGCAAGGTCCAAGATTTCACCAACCTTAGATACACCCTCACCGTACATGATATCGAATTCGGCCAATTTAAATGGTGGAGCAACCTTATTCTTAACCACTTTTACTCGTGTTTTATTTCCACGCACACTTCCATCACTATCTTTTATTTGTGTCGAACGTCTGATATCAAGACGCACAGACGCATAAAATTTAAGCGCATTTCCACCAGTAGTTGTTTCAGGATTTCCGAACATGACCCCGATTTTTTCTCTCAATTGGTTGATGAAAATCATTGTACAGTTGGTCTTGCTTATTGAGCCAGTAAGTTTTCTCAAAGCTTGCGACATCAAGCGCGCGTGCAGCCCCATTTTAGAATCGCCCATTTCCCCTTCAATTTCACTTCTTGGTGTTAAGGCTGCAACCGAATCAATGACGATTAAATCAATGGCCCCTGAACGTACTAAGTTGTCAGCAATTTCTAAAGCTTGCTCACCATTATCTGGTTGTGATATGATAAGATTATCGATATCAATTCCTAGATTTTCAGCATAAAAGCGGTCAAATGCATGCTCAGCATCAATAAAAGCTGCAATTCCCCCTGCTTTTTGAGCCTCTGCAATTGCATGAAGTGTGAGGGTTGTTTTCCCGGAAGATTCAGGACCGTAAATTTCAACAACTCGCCCTTTTGGGTAACCGCCAACGCCCAAAGCAACATCGAGACCTAAAGAGCCTGAAGAGATGACATCTACGTCCACCACAGGGGCATCACTCATTTTCATGACTGTGCCTTTACCATAGGCTTTATCGAGTTTATCAAGCGTTAATTTTAAGGCTTTTAGCTTGGCTTCTTGTTCTTTACTCATCTTCTGTTTTTTTTGGATTGGAATGTGCTTGCTAAAATAATATTTCTTTCGCTAAATTTCCTTATTGCTGTTGTCTTTTTAATAAAGTTTAACGAATTTATTTGTCATTTCGTCATTTGAGTTTTTTTACGTTAACCACAGTATTCAAAAAACATTACATTTGCAATTCAAGAAATCATTAAACTTAAAAAAGTATAGCATGCAACTGTACAATAATTTAAGCAGTAATGAAAGAGCAAAACTTATCAAGAAGGCGGGGAAAGACCGTCTAACGATCTCTTTCTACAAATATGCCAAAATCGGCAATCCAAAAATTCTCAGAAATCATCTCTATTTGTTTTGGGACACTATCGATGTGCTTGGGCGCATTTATATCGCCCATGAGGGTGTCAATGCGCAACTTTCGCTCCCCGCTGAAAACTTCCAAGTTTTTAAAACCCATTTAGACAGTATTTCTTTCTTAGAAAATGTACGTTTAAACATTGCCGTTGAGCACGACATGTTTTCATTTTTAAAATTAAAAGTCAAAGTCCGAAATAAAATTGTGGCCGATGGACTTGAAGACGACACTTTTGATGTTACTGATATAGGCACTCATGTAGACGCGAGCCGTTTTAACGAGCTCTTAGAAGACGCAGACACCGTTCTAGTAGACATGCGAAATCATTACGAAAGTGAAATAGGACACTTTAAAAATGCGGTAACTCCCGATGTGGATACCTTTAGAGATTCTTTAGACCTTATTGAAAATCAACTCAAAGCACATAAAGAAACCAAAAAATTGGTGATGTATTGCACGGGTGGAATACGTTGTGAAAAAGCCAGCGCTTACTATAAGCACAAAGGCTTTAAAAATGTATTTCAGCTCGAAGGGGGAATCATTAATTATGCGCGGCAAGTGCGTGCGTCAGGTTTGGAAAATAAATTTATTGGTAAAAATTTTGTGTTTGATGAACGCCGTGCCGAAAAAATCTCAGAGGATATTATTGCACAGTGTCATCAATGTGGCGCGCCTGCAGACGTTCATGTAAACTGTGCTAATGAAGCCTGCCACTTATTGTTCATTCAATGTGAAGCTTGTAAAGCAGAAATGGACAGTTGCTGTTCATCACAGTGCAAAGAAATTTATCATTTGCCCTATGAAACCCAAAAAGCGTTGCGTAAAGGTCAGGGCAATAGCAACGATATTTTTAAGAAAGGCCGCGCAAATCACCTTCCTTTTAAAAAAGATCTTAGGAACATTCTTGATCCTTCAAACTAAGACTCTGCCTGAAAATTAGGCAATTAGCTGAATTGGAATGCGCTTTTTTTAGTTCTCAAATAAACTTATATTTACATAGCTTTAAAAGCACAAAATGTTTAGGGGTTCATTTCGGGCCTTGGCGCCTAAATATGTAAAGATGCATTTTTAAGCAAACACAAATATTAGACCCAAAGACGCTGAAGTTTCACAAGAATGCGAACAAAAATAACCATATGCTGTCTCATACTTATCACGATCTTTGCTTGTGACAAAAAAGCAGTGTTTGACCAATACACTTCATTGGATTCTCCTTGGCATAAGGGCCACCCCATCGCCTTTAAATTCAATATTTCCGACACGGTCCAACCCTTTGATTTATTGTTAAAGCTTCGCACCAATAAAACCTATGAATTTAGTAACTTGTTTTTAATCGTATCCTTGCACTACCCCAAAGGTAAAGTACAAAAGGATACTTTAGAATATAAAATGGCAAACCCAGACGGTTCTATGTTAGGACAGGGCGCTATGTTCATTAAAGAACACCGGCTTTGGTATAAAGGGCATGATGCCCCATTCACTTTTTCGGAAACAGGCGAATACAGTCTTGAAATCAGGCATGCCAATCGTGTGCTAGGTAATACCGAGGGCCAGGTTTTTTTAGAAGGCGTTGAGGATGTTGGATTTAGCATCGAAACCGTTCAATAAACATAAAGATGGCAAAAAAAAGAAAATCTAAGTCAAATTTTTCAAAACCTAAGCTTTGGTTTTGGACTTTATTCTTGTTGATAGCATCTTTCATTCCACTTGTTTTTTTATTGGCATCTTTCGGTGTTTTTGGCGCCATGCCAGACCATACTGCATTAGAAAACCCAAGGACTAATTTAGCCACAGAAATTTTGTCTTCTGACGGGGTGACACTTGGGAAATTTTATTATGAAGACAACCGGACGCCTGTTGGTTACGATGAACTTCCACAGCATTTGGTCGACGCACTTATTGCCACGGAAGATATTCGATATATGAGTCATTCTGGAATTGACACTAGGGGGACTCTAAGGGCTGTGTTTAAATTGGGCAAGGACGGTGGCGCAAGTACGATTTCACAACAATTAGCAAAACAACTGTTCCACGGAGAGGGCTCTAAAAACACTCTTGGCCGTATCACTCAAAAAATAAAAGAATGGGTGATTGCTACCCGCCTTGAGAAACAATACACTAAAGAAGAGATTATTGCGCAATACTTTAATATTTATGACTTTGGCAACAATGCAGACGGCATTCGCAGCGCCTCCCGAATTTATTTTGGAAAGGAACCTAAAGATTTAAGTATTCCTGAGTCTGCCATGTTGGTTGGGATGTTTAAAAACTCATCGCTATATAATCCGCGTCCCAAAAGAAACCCTGTTGGCACCAAAAACCGTAGGAATGTCGTCCTGTCTCAAATGGCTAAATATGGTTTTATCAGCCCAACTCAAAAAGACTCGCTACAAGCCACCCCTCTTAATTTAAATTATAAGCCTGAGTCTCACAGGGAGGGTATTGCGACCTATTTTCGAGCCTATTTAAAAGAATTTTTAAAAGACTGGGTGAATCAAAGCGAAAATAAAAAACCCAATGGCGATAAATACAATATATACAGAGATGGTCTTAAAGTTTATACGACCATTGATTCTAGAATGCAAATGCTTGCTGAAGCCGCAGTAAAGGATCACATGAAGGCTTTACAAGCTGAGTTTTTTATTCAAAACACCGAGAAAAGAAACCCTACAGCACCTTTTCTAGAATTGGAAGGCGAAGAAATTCAGAGGCTTTTAAATCTTGGCATGAAACGCTCCGAGCGTTGGCGTAAAATGCGTTATGATCTTAAAAAACCAGTTAGTGAAATTACGGCATCTTTTAAGAAGAAGACTCCTATGAAAGTTTTTTCTTGGACCGCACCAAACAATGAAATTGATACTGTAATGACCCCGATGGATTCAATGCGTTATTACAAATCTTTTCTCAGGGCCGGGACCATGTCAATGGAACCCCAAACAGGATTTGTTAAAACTTGGGTTGGTGGGTTTGATTACAAGCACTTCCAATACGATATGGTCAAACAAGGCAAGCGGCAAGTTGGCTCCACTTTTAAGCCATTTGTTTATGCGGCAGCCATTGATCAATTGCACCTTTCGCCCTGCGACACTTTTCCAAAAGCACAAATTACAATCCCCACCATGAAGTTTGGGAATATGAAGCCGTGGTCCCCAAAAAATTCCAGTAATAATTATGCGGGGTTTGAAACTTTGAAAGCAGCACTAGCCAACTCTAGAAACACCATTACAGCGCGATTGATGAACGAAATAGGGCCACAGCCCGTTATTAATTTAGCCAAAAGTTTGGGCATTGAACAAAGCCTCCCTGCGGTACCTTCCATTGCCCTTGGAACCCCCGACTTAAGCATTTACGAAATGGTGGCGGCCTATGCAACTTTTGCCAATAAAGGCGTTTACACTAAACCGGTAATGGTAACTAGAATTGAAGATAAAAATGGGACTTTACTGTATCAATTTTCACCAGAAACACGGGACGTTCTAAGCGAAGAAATTGCCTATGTCATTGTAAATTTATTGGAGGGGGTTACAAAGTTTGGCTCAGGCCAAAGATTGCGTCATGATTTTGGCAAAAATCAAGCTGTTTATAGAGAAATAGTAACCGGCTACCCCTACGAGTTTGACAATCCTATTGCGGGTAAAACAGGCACCACACAAAACCAAAGTGATGGGTGGTTTATGGGGATGGTTCCCAATTTAGTGACAGGTGTTTGGGTTGGTGGAGAAGACCGTGCGACTCATTTTAAAACGATTACATATGGCCAAGGCGCCTCTATGGCACTGCCCATTTGGGCCAATTACATGAAGGGTTGTTATGCCATTGAGGCGCTTGGAATCTCTAAAGATGAATTTGAAGCACCGGAAGTTTTATCTATTCCTACAGATTGTGAACAGCATAATCCTGAGGGTGAAACAGATATGATAAACGAAGTATTAACACCAGAAATTGACTTTTAATTTCTTGTCTAAAGCCTAATAAATGATTAATAAAACTGTAAAGAACGTACATAAAGCCCTCGAGGGCGTACAAAGTGGGATGACCCTACTTTTGGGGGGCTTTGGGCTATGCGGAATTCCTGAAAATGCCATTGCCGCCCTGGTCGCTATGAATGTTAAAGATTTGACGTGCATATCAAATAATGCAGGCGTTG
>CAJWDI010000034.1:0-18732 GCA_913031185.1 uncultured Flavobacteriaceae bacterium
CTTAAAATCCAATGGCCATTAGGCCGTACGGGTTCAAGTCCCGTCTTCAGTACAATTTATCCCCAAGAATAATTTATTATTTTTGGGGATATTTTTTTATTTACTATTCATTAACTCCCTTCGTTGTAATCGTCTCATAATTATTAGACGATTAGATTTAGTTTAATTTTAATCAGACCTATCATTTTTTTTTATTAATTTTAATTTACAATTTAATTTTTGGATGAAAACGATATTGCAATTTAGTTTCATGTTTTTGGGTTTTTTTAACCCCTTTCTTTCAAGTGGACAATCAGAGTCAGTTTTCAATGTTAACGTATGTCCATTGCCAAACAGTGATATTAATCTTCTTCCTGATGGAATTGGAGTTTCTTATGAATCTTTAATCATGGTTGACTGTTTCGAAACTGGTGCAGTACTCAACGAGATAAATCAAATTCAACAAATTTGTGTAACAATCGAACATTCATATTTAGGCGATTTGGACATTGAAATTATTCCGCCATCGGGTCCTGATTATAAATTAACTTTATTTGATAATACTAGCGGAGGGTCTACAACAAATTTAGGAGAGCCATGGGCAACAGCACCTACGTCTTCAGGAGACGAAAATAATGTAAATTTAGTCCCTGGTGTAGGATATCAGTACTGTTTTGTTCCTGATACATCCTTACCTACACTTATTGAGGGAATAGTTGAAAATGGAACTTTTATTAGGGGTGATGGGCCTGGTACTTATACTGATGACTACATTCCAGCAGGGTCGTATTCTTCAGACGAGCCCTTTGATGAACTCATAGGTTCACAAATTAATGGTAGTTGGACACTTAAAATTACTGATAACATTGAACAAGATAATGGTTTCGTTTTTGGATGGAATATTGATTTTGACGACAGCTTAAATCCTAATTATTTTATTCCTGAGATTAATTCTGAGGCTTGGATTAATAATAGCAATGCTATAATCGATGGCAGCACCATTACAATATCGCCTGATTCAGATGGACAACATTGCTACACTTACAATGTGATTGATAATTTTGGTTGTGAGTATTCAGAACAATTTTGCGTTGATGTTTTGCCAGAAATTATTTATGATTTACCTAATGATATAATAGAATGCGAAACAGTAACTATTCCTTATATTTTTAATTTAACAGAAAATGAATCTGTTGTCCTAGCCCCAAATCCTAACTCGACTAATTATACAGTTAGCTTTCATGATAATCAATCGGGTGCTGAAAATAATACAAGTATCATTTCTGATCCTTCTAATTATTCAACTTCAAATCCCAGTGAAAATATTTTCATCAGAATATCTGAAGTCGGTTCAGAATGTTTTGTTATAGAATCATTTAATATATCAGCAGGCGGTCCTGCTGCCCCAACTGGAGAAGCAGAGCAAGTTTTTTGTGACACAGCAACTATCGCAGATTTAACAGCAATAGGCGATAACATTCTGTGGTATGACGCGGCATCAACTGGAAGCCCATTAGATTCAACTTCTGCTCTTGTTAATGGACAAGTGGTTTATGCTTCACAAACAGTAAATAATTGTGAAAGTACAAATCTATTAGAAGTTGCTGTAACTATTTTAGATCCTAATATTAGTGCATCATCCGCAATATCATGCCCTGGTGAAAGCATTGATTTGAGTGTTTCATCTCAAGGAATTGTCTTTGGGCGATACTCCAACTGGATTAGTGGTGAACCCAATAATGAGTCCAATCCAAATGGAGAAGAAAATTATGGAATTGCAAGATTTCCTCCTAATGCTTCAGTTGGTTGGAATGACAATCCCAACGCAGTTGGGTTGCGATCTCTTCTGGAATTTAATATACCTTTAAACTCCTTAGTAAATTGTGAATATTTAGGAGATTTTAATGGACACAGTTATTTCCTAACCCTTTCAGGGATGACATGGCAAGCGGCAAATACTTTTGCAGTAAATAATGCAGGTTATTTATGTATAATTTCATCTGAGGATGAAACTGAGTTTTTAGAAACAGTCATTAGTGGTCTAGATGTCAATATTGGAATGTACCAAGATATCATGGATCCAAATTATGAAGAACCAGACGGAGGATGGAAGTGGGTTGATGGTACTTATGTTCAAATGAACGATTCCAACGCAGTATTGACTGAAATTGAGTGGTCAACAGGTGAATCAGACGAAACAATTACAGTTAATCCAACATCAAACAATACGGTATATTGGGTCGATGTTACAATTAATGGAGTCACATGTAGGAAGTTAATAACTTTAACAGTTAATCCTACCCCAGTTGCACCCACAACCATTGATATCACAGAGTGTGATACAGGTCAGACCATTACCGCAACGGCTACAGCAGATCCTACTCAGACCATTACATGGTACGATGCTGCAACAGCTGGTAATATTGTAAGTGATCCATCTTTAACAGGTGTGGGCTCAATAACCTATTACGCAGAAGCTTCTGATCCCAATACAGGATGTGTCAGTGCTACGCGTTCAGCTATAGTACTGACCATTGATCCTACCCCAGTTGCACCCACAACCATTGATATCACAGAGTGTGATACAGGCCAGACCATTACCGCAACGGCTACAGCAGATCCTGCTCAGACCATTACATGGTACGATGCCGCAACGGGTGGTAATATTGTAAATAATCCTTCTCTAACAGGTTTAGGTACAGCGACTTATTACGCAGAAACTTTTGATCCCAATACAGGATGTGCAAGTGCTACGCGTTCAGCTATAGTACTGACCATTGGCAGTATCCCTGCCCCCACTGGAGCTGCAATACAGACTTTTTGCGATTCAGTAACGCCTGCAGAATTATTGGTTACAGGAACAAATATCCAATGGTATGATGCAGCTACAGCTGGAAACTTATTAAACACCTCAGATATATTGTCAGATGGACAAGTGGTTTATGCCTCCCAAACAATAACAGGCTGTGAGAGTGAGAGTCGATTACAAATAACAGTACAAGTACAAACTATTTCCCCGCCCACAACCAGTGATATCACACAGTGTGATACTGGCCAGACCATTACCGCCACGGCTACAGCAGATTCTGGTCAGACCATCACGTGGTACGATGCCGCAACGGGTGGTAATATTGTAAGTGATCCATCTTTAACAGGTGTGGGCTCAATAACCTATTACGCAGAAGCTTCTGATCCCAATACAGGATGTGTCAGTGCTACGCGTTCAGCTATAGTACTGACCATTGATCCTACCCCAGTTGCACCCACAACCAGTGATATCACAGAGTGTGATACAGGTCAGACCATTACCGCCACGGCTACAGCAGATCCTGCTCAGACCATTACATGGTACGATGCCGCAACAGCTGGTAATATTGTAAGTGATCCTTCTCTAACAGGTGTGGGTACAGCGACTTATTACGCGGAAGCTTCTGATCCCAATACAGGATGTGTAAGTGCTACGCGTTCATCACTAACGTTAATTCTGAGTCCTTTCCCGTATGTAGAATTTGATGATAATTACCTTATTTGTAACGGTATTTCAGGAACTATATCAAATAATGTTTTCGTCGACTCTGGACTTTCTGCATCAATCTACAGTTTTTTATGGATAGATCAATTGGGAACTTTGATAAGTACTGACCCGATACTTACAACTGATGTACCAGGCACATATAGTTTAATTGTAACTGATACTAACACAAACTGTTCTTTTCAAAGTGAGACTTTTTCAGTCAATGAAAGCAGTTTTCCAGTGCTCGTTGCAGAAGTATCCTCAGCAACTTTTGCAGATACCCACGTGATTGATGCAACAGTCACTGGTACTGGGATTTATGAATTTAGTTTAGATAATGGGCCATGGCAAGCAGACGGAAATTTTACTGGGGTTTCACCTGGAGAACACATAGTTAGAGTCCGAGATATAAATGGTTGTGGTGAAGATTTTATAGATTTAATAGTTTTAGATTTTCCTCGATTTTTCACGCCAAATGGTGACGGTTATAATGACTTTTGGAACATAAATGCTTTGTCTGGGCAACCTGCTTCTAAAATTTACATTTTTGACCGATATGGTAAACTTCTTAAAATGATAAAACCGTCAGGTTTTGGCTGGGATGGAACCTACAATGGTAATAGGATGCCTACAGCAGATTATTGGTTTTTACTAGAATACTACGATTTAACAAGCGGAGTACCAAAACAATTCAGAGGACACTTTACTTTGAAAAGATAGATAATATCAAAAATTAAAAAAATACTTTACAAAACTGCCCGATTTTACGCGCTTTTGATTTAGCATATTATGACTACTATTTTTGAGATTGACTGCTTTTTTTAGATGTAAATCCCAGCTTGTTTATCCATTTGCAAATGAAAACAATTATCGCTTTACAATCTTTCTTATCAATACATCAGTATCGGTCTCTATTTGTAGCAAATAAATCCCAGATTGATAGGCGCTTAAATCAAATTCGACTTCCCTTCCATCAAAATTATAAATGGCCAATAATTGGCCACTTAAACTAATTATTTTTAGCTTATTAATTTTATTTGAAGTGGAATTTATTCTCAAAATATCTGTGACAGGATTTGGGTAAACACTTATAATAAGTTCTGACTGAAATTGCGCTAAAGATAAATTTTCAGAGTTGTCATTTTGAGCTACCCAACTACTGGCCAAAGTATTGTCTAAATCAAAACTAATGAGTTTTAAAAAAGCCCCTTCTCCATCGGCTTCTTCTGGCCATGGCAAAGCATCATTGTAAATGACAAGGTCTATGATATTGCCATAGGCGTCTCTTAAAATCAAATCCTCGCCATCATTGGATAAGCTTCTTGAAAATTCACCAAATGGTTCGAATCCATAGCGCTCAAAAAATGATTCTGACTCATTTGATAAAAATATTGATTGCTGTCCTGCAAGCACCGCGCCATTTGGAAATTGATACGTTAGTCCCAAACCTCCAAAATAAATTCCTGTTAAATCAATGGAAGAGAAACTGTTGTTCGTGATTTCTATAAATTCAAAATCACTGGAATCTAATTCATCCGCAACAAGAGGGTGATAATTAATTTTTGAAATAACTAAAGCTGGGGTAACAATATCATCGCACAAACTCGTGTCAGTCAGTGCATTTGAAATCCAATTAATTCTCTCAAGTATAAAAGTCTTAATCTCCAAAATTTGCTGTTCAAATACACCTGTAGTTCCTGATACCATTTCTTGGCGTCCAGCAGCTTCATTAATTAAAGAGGTCGTGGCGTCAATAAGTCCAAATATTTCATCGGAATTAAGCGGCATTCCACTAGCCGTAAGTTCTTGCCAGCGCTGGGTTAAATAACATTTATATATGGGATCTTCAAACAAGTCTTTCCAAAACTTAGGTCCCATGTTACCTTGATCAAAAAACTGCCACACATCGGTATGGCTTCGATCATAACCCCAAGAAAACAAATCGTTGCCAAATGTCAAATTAAAATCCCAAATCGGCCCAGCACGTAGTTTTCCATTGCGATCTTTATGGAAAAAAGTGCTGAATTCATACGCATCTACATTTGAAGCCAACTCATTGATAATCATAAAGTCTATAAATGAAGGAATATCAATTATTGATGGGAACCCCTGGGTAATATTATTATTACTAGGGCTATTAACCATAGATTGAAGCGTTTCAAACTGATTTTTTATGTAATCATGTTGTTCTGGCATTACAGTGTTAGGCTTGGGATGTTCATGTACAAAATTACTTTCCCAACCTCCATAATTAGGCATCGACCATGCCTGTACATCTGCGCCTTCAATCTTATCTGTTTTTGTAATATACCCTCCTGTCAATTTAGGTAGGGTTATATCGTCTTCTTTGATTTTTTTGATGTCAATGCGACTGTCATCTGCTTTTAATTTTTCCTGTAAAATATAAAGCCCACGAAAATCACCATTGACTACCAATTCACAATAACGACCCCTAGAAGCATAATTTCCCGTTAAATTTGAAAGTCTGTAACTGATAAAGTCTCTTATGTATGAAGGATCGTAGGCCAAGCCATTAAGAATCCAATCATTTTCTCTTGGCATGTCTAAGTAAGAGACGTTAATTTTTTCGCCTGCAGCATCATAAGGTGTAAAAGCATATTGTTTTTTATCCAAAAGACTTGAAGTGGACCCACGAAATTCGATTTTTATAGGACCGTCATAATCTAATGCAGTCGGGTCTGAAACATCAGTTAAGAAATTTCTATCGCCATTGTCTCTATTAATAATTTGCATTGTGGCATCAATTTTTGGATCATTGGGAATTTCTTGTCCTTGGTCGGTGTTGATGACGACAATTGGTAGGTTGGAAGATTCGAAATTAACTTCAACTGGAACGTAAGGCGCTTCAAACCAAGACGGCGGTGGGCTGTAGAACGTACTGCTGTTATTAATCCCAAAAGACAAAACTGGCAAAGCGGTTAAATCTGATGAGTCTAAGGAATAATTATGGACTTGAACTGCGATGACATTCGTTCCGTTGTTTAAGAGGATCGGATCTACCGCAAAACGTTCGGGTAATAAACCTTGAGGAAGATTTGGCTCTCGCCACCCGTCACTTGCTTGGTTGTAAGCTGGAACAGCCCCGGTCATTAGGTTTCTGGCGACCTCTTGCCCATTGACATAAGCTATAAAACCATCGTCATAATCCAAATCCAGTATTATGGATTCAATAGCAGAGGCATCAACAACATAAAAAGCCCTTCTGAGATAAACAGACATTGTAGGTTCAAGAATAGTGGCATCATCATCATCTCCATAACCAAAGCCAGAAATTCCCGTATTCCAACCCAAGGCATTATAACCCAATTGATTCCAATTTGAGCTGGGTTGTGCATTTGGAGTAATGTATTGCCATGAATCGCCCGGTAGAACAACACTCTCCCAGTGGTTTACCTGTGAATGTAGTGTGTAGGAGAAAATTGATAAAAAAAGAAAATAGTATTTGGTCATGGTAATTTGGTTAATTTTTTTAAATATTGTAATTAAAAGAAATTCAAAACTACCAAAAAATAATGAGAACTTTAAACCCCTCACAAGACTGTACGATTGCATTATTGCGAGCTAAATAATTATATCCAAAAAATAAGTGTCACATTTAGACTGTGAATAGAAACTTTGAGTGGTTTGAAAAAAAACCTAGATGACATCAAATTTTTTACCAACTTTAATAAATGCTTTTACGGCTTTGTCTAAATGTGCATTTGTATGCGCAGCAGATAATTGAACTCTTATTCTTGCTTTACCTTTTGGAACCACTGGAAAGAAAAATCCAATAACATAGATCCCTTCATCTAAAAGTGCGTTGGCCATGTCTTGAGATAGCTTGGCGTCATATAACATCACAGGAACAATGGCTGCATCTGCGCCGATCAACTCAAACCCTGCTTTCTCCATTTCAGTTCTAAAATAGTCTGTATTTTTTTTTAAACGATCTCTTAGGGAGGTGTCTTCTGATATCAGTTCAAAAACTTTAAGCGAAGCCCCCACAATGACAGGTGCTAAAGAATTAGAAAACAAGTAAGGCCTTGACTTCTGACGCAATATTTCAATGATTTCCTTTTTTCCAGTAGTAAATCCCCCCATCGCACCCCCAAGTGCTTTTCCTAATGTTCCGGTAATGATATCAACCCGTCCCAAGACCCCTTTTAATTCGATGGTACCTCTGCCTGTTTTCCCAATAAAGCCAGAGGCGTGGCATTCGTCAACCATTACGAGCGCATCGTATTGATCTGCTAAATCACAAATCTTATCTAAATGAGCTACGATTCCATCCATTGAAAAAACACCATCGGTTACAATAATTTTGAAGCGGTGACTTTGCTTGTTTGCTTCGATGAGCTGTGCTTCCAAAGCTTCCATGTCATTATTCGCATAGCGATAGCGAGCAGCCTTACACAAACGCACCCCATCAATAATTGAGGCGTGATTTAGCGCATCTGAAATAATTGCATCTTCCTTGGTTAATAACGGCTCAAAGACGCCGCCGTTTGCATCAAAAGCTGCAGCATATAAAATGGTATCCTCACAATGAAAAAACTCAGCAATTTTATGCTCCAGTTGTTTGTGAATATCTTGAGTCCCACAAATGAAACGCACGGAAGACATTCCAAAGCCATGTGAATCCAGTGTAGCTTTAGCGGCCTGAACAATTGCTTTGTTATTAGATAACCCCAAGTAATTGTTCGAGCAAAAATTAATAACTTCTTCACCTGTTGATACTTTTATAACTGCATCTTGAGAGGTTGTGATAATGCGTTCTTTTTTATATAGCCCTTTCGCTGTAATTTCTTTTAACTCATTTCGCAAGTTGTCCTTGATAGCTCCGTACATTAATTATTTGTTTAATTTGTTTTATTATACCTGTCTTCTAACTTTTCTAACATTATAGATGTCATCGATTTTAAATCAAATTTTGGTTCCCAACCCCAGTCACTTCTAGCTTCCTTATCGTCAATACTGTTAGGCCAATTATCGGCAATTCCTTGTCTAAAGTCTGGATTGTATTCAATTTCAAAACTAGGATATTTTGTTTTGATAGCCTCGTATATTTGCATAGGATTTAAGCTCATTGATCCCAGATTATACGATGTTCTTGTTTTAATGTTTTCTTTGGGGGATTGCATAAGTTCAATCGTCGCTCTTATGGCATCGTCCATAAATATCATCGGGAGCTTGGTATCAGCTTTTAAAAAACAGTTAAAAGTTTCTTTTTTTACTGCACTGTGATAAATATCGACAGCATAATCTGTGGTACCCCCTCCTGGCATCGATTGATAGCCAATCACTCCGGGATACCTAATAGAGCGTATGTCTAAATTGTATTTATTAAAATAGTATTGGGCCCAGTTCTCACCTGCGGATTTACTAATTCCATACACTGTAGCAGGGTTCAAAAATGCTGATTGTGGACTTTTTTGCAAAGGTGCTTTAGTCCCATAAACAGCTATTGAGCTAGGAAAAAACACTTTGTTTACAGCACTTTTTCTCGCAACTTCAAAAACATTTAACATCATTTTCGTGTTTAATTCCCACGTTTTTAATGGATACTGTTCTCCTTTTGCAGATAAAATAGCTGCAAGTTGATAAATTTGAGTTACAGAATATTGTTTGATGATACTGTGAATTGAGGCCATATTGCTTGCGTCCAGAAGTTCAAAAACACCCTCAAAATTAGGATCTAAATAAACGTCAGATGCGATAACATTAGGAACACCGTGGATCTTTTGAAGTTCTTTAATCAATACAGAACCTAACTGACCGTTAGCTCCTATAACTAAAACAATAGCTTCGCTCA
Source organism: uncultured Flavobacteriaceae bacterium (assembly GCA_913031185.1). Taxonomy (GTDB): domain Bacteria; phylum Bacteroidota; class Bacteroidia; order Flavobacteriales; family Flavobacteriaceae; genus UBA3537. The sequence continues at coordinate 9,309 of CAJWDI010000034.1, forward strand.
CATTAAATTATTTACTTACTTAAAATTAGCAATAATTAAATTACTAAAGCACAATTAAAAAAAGAAAAAAAATCAAATTTTAATTTTCATGTACATTTGTTTGTCTTTCAATAAGATAATATTTACTTTTATATAACAAGTTATTTGCTATTAGTAACCCATATTATAAACTATTTTTAATTCCAAAAAATGTTTAATAAAATAATTACGATAATGAAAAAATTCTTCACAATCTTAATGTTTACTGCTTTTATTATCCAAAGCAATGCTCAACAAAATTACATCAACCAATCCCTACAGTTCGATGGTTTAACAAGACAATACAGTATATATGTACCTACAAATTATGATGGTTCTGCACAATACCCATTATTGTTTAATTTTCATGGTGGAAATGATGTGATTGCAAGTTGGCAAACATTAGCCGATATGCGATCTTTAGCAGAGGCCGAGAATTTCATTCTTGTTTATCCACAAGCACGTCCTGATCCAAGTGATGGAAACTCCCTAAACTGGCTCCCTAAAACAGCAGGCACTTTTGATGATGTGCCATTTATTAGCACATTGATAGATGCCATTGCTATCGATTACCAAATAAATCAGAATAGAATATATGCTTGCGGCTACTCATTGGGGGGTGAATTTGCCTATGAACTTGCTTGTAAACTCAATAACAGAATCGCAGCCATTGCAGCTGTCGCTAGAACGATGCAAGCCAATCCAAACAGTTATTGCGCCCCAACTCACCCTACTGGAGTTCTAACCATACTTGGCACGAATGATTATACTTCACCTTATAATGGACTAACCTACGCTGGTGTAGAATATTATATTTCTGCGGCAGCAACTCATAATTATTGGGCCACCCATAACAATTGCGAAACAAGTCCATCCATGAGTCCTGTCAGCTCCAGTGTAGAGCGTTATACTTGGTCTACCGAAGCGGGTTGTGCTTTTGTAGAGGAACTAAAGGTGATCGGAGGAGGACACGACTGGCCTGGAGTCTCTGGTAATATGACAATTGATGCCAATACAGAGATTTGGCAATTTGTATCCAATTACGATACAGATGGATTGATAGGGTGTAGTACAGCGGCTGTAAATGATTTAAACAATCTTCAAGACGCATATAAAATTTATCCCAATCCTGTAAATTCTCAGCTTACAATAGAAATGGATTTCGCAATTGAAAAAGAATATAAAATATATTCCACGATTGGAAAACTTATTTCAAGCGGAAAACTTAATTCTAGTCTAAATACAATAAATGTGTCTGAATTACTTCCAAATATTTATGTTCTGAAAATCGATACCCATTCAATAAAGCTTGTAAAATCAGAGTAAGCGCTGTAAAACCAGCATCACGAAATTATTCCAAAAAAATTGATTTTACCTAAAGGATCCTTTTTAAATAATTTAGATAGAGTCCAAAATTTAAACTAAGTAAAAAGTAATTTCTTAGATTTTTTATTTTATTTTTGGAATCTAAAATTAACCCTTTGCGAACCTGTGTTATAACATGTCTTATTTTCTTTTCATGGGTCCTGGGAGCCCAAACGGTACAAGACGATTTTGAGGGCAACGGCAACATAAATAGCTGGTTTGGGGATCAATGTGGTATCAACACAAATTACTCGAACCCCTACCAAGATCCAAGCAATCCCTCAAATACAGTCTTAAGATATACAGACTCTGGTGGTCAGTGGGCAAATGTGCGTTTTGATGTGAATCCTAATTTTAACCTTTCAGAATCCAACACCTTTCGTTTTAAAATATACATTCCAGCTTCGGGAATAACAGGAAATCAAGACAATAAAGTGTCTTTAAAACTTCAAAATAATGCGCTTGGTTCTCCTTGGATTACCCAGTGTGAAATCATCAAACCCCTTGTTTTAAATCAATGGCAAGAGGTCTCTTTCAATTTCGAAACAGATTATTATATAAACCTTGACAGTAATTCAGAAAATCCCATAAACAGAACAGATTTTAATAGAGTTGTGATTCAAGTTAATGGAGAAAACAATAACGATCGTGTTTTAGCCTACATCGATGATTTTATACATGTCAATATGGAAAATACAAATCCTATTTATGACAATTTGGTGTGGTCAGACGAATTTAATGGTAATGGTGCGGTCAACAGCACCAATTGGCACCACCAAACCCAGCTGATTGCAGGAGACAGTTGGGCTAATGGAGAAGTGCAGCACTACACCAACCGTCAAACCAATTCTTATGTTAGCAACGGTACTCTAAAAATAAAGGCCAAGTCGGAGGCTTATTACAGTCAAGGCGTTACAAAATATTATACCTCAGCACGATTAAATTCTAAATTTGCCTTCAAATATGGTAGGGTTGAGATTCGTGCCAAATTACCTTCTGCGGCAGGTACTTGGCCAGCGATATGGATGTTGGGGAAAAATATCAATGAAAACGGCGTTTATTGGGATAATTTGGGCTATGGTACTACGAACTGGCCTGCTTGTGGAGAAACAGATATTATGGAACCTAACATTGAAAAAAACCAAATCTTGGCTACATGGCACTGGGACAATGGCAATGGATACCAGTACAATGGAAATCAAATCGCTACCTCTAACTCAGATACTTCTCAAAACTATCACGATTACAGTTTGGTCTGGACTCCAGAAACGATGAAAATATATATGGATTCGAATCTGGTCAACCAAATGGATGTTGTTGCACCTTTTGATAATGATTTTTTTATCCTTTTAAACGTCGCAATGGGCGGTAACTTAGGTGGAACTATTGCTCCAAATTTTTCTGAGGATATAATGGAAATTGATTATGTGAGGGTATACCAAGAAAGTGAGCTGGGTGTGTCAGGGGCTATTCAAAATCCTGAACTTCGTTTATACCCTAATCCTGTTTCAGAGTTATTAAACATTCAAATTAAACATTTAGAAAATCAAAAGGTGTTTTTGAGTATCTTCGATATCAGTGGGCGTTTGATCTCTGAAACCAAACCAATGGTTCGCAATCAACAAATCAGCCTTTCGGCTCAAGCCTTCAGTTCAGGTGTTTTTTTCGCTCAAATCAAACTTGAAAATGGTCACCAAAGTAAGATAAAATTCATAAAACTATAAGGTTTAATTTTACTGCTACTTGCAAAATACTGTTTATATTTTTAAAATTATTTTCAAAGTGGATTTGATATCATTTAAATTTTATTCCGAATATTTACTATTTTAGCTACCCAAGATATTATTTACAAATCTAGTATTCTAAAGATCAATGGAAGCTATTCCAAATAAAGGGCTCAAAGGATTAATTGAAAATTGGCAAAGTGATTTGGTCGCTGCTGTGAGTGTAGCACTCATTGCATTACCCCTTTCTTTAGGCATTGCTTTGGCAGCTGGAGCGCCTGCAATGGCAGGAATTTTTTCTGCTGTAGTTGGTGGTATAGTGACTACTTTTTATCGAGGTGGTCATATTTCGGTTAATGGGCCCGCAAAAGGGGTTATTGGAGTTATTCTGTTAGGGATTGCGCTTATGGACGACGGCTCGGGCCAAGCATTCAATTATGTATTGGCTGCAGTGGTGACATCTGGTGCACTTCAAATGCTGCTGGGCGTGTTAAAACTCGGACGTTTGGCGGATATTTTTCATACTTCTGTGATTCATGGTATTTTGGCAGCTATTGGTATCATCATTTTTGCCAAACAGATTCATGTGGCCATGGGCACACATTCAGACAGTCCAAGCATTGTCCAGAACCTCATTGATGCAGTCGTATACCTACCTCAGGCCAATCCTTTTGTGGTGGTCATAGCAATCACAGGGTTATTTTTATTAATATTTCACGGCAAAACAAGTTCACGGTTTTTTCATCTTTTACCAGCACCAATGTGGGTCATAGCCCTTTCAATTCCATTTGTATACGCCTTTAATTTCTTTGAGGTGCAAACACTTTCATTTTTAGGAAATGCCTACGAAATAGGGCCGAATTTATTGCTAGATATCCCAGATACGATAAAGGATTCAATTATGCACCCCAACTTTAGTAAAATCGATACCATTGAGTTCTGGACAACTGTATTTTCAATGTTAATCATAACCAGTATTGAATCCCTAGCCATTGCTAAAGCCGTTGATAAAATTGACCCCTACAAACGAAAGACCGATCTAGACAAGGATTTAACAGGAATTGGACTAAGCACAATGGTTGCGGGTATGATTGGTGGTTTGCCCATCATTGCAGTCATCATTCGCAGCACGGTAAACATTCACAATGGCGCCAAAACGAAATGGTCCAACATGTATCAAGGACTTTTATTACTAATTTTTATTGTGGTATTAAGCCCAATAATGCGACAAGTCCCACTTTGTGCCTTTGCAATTTTACTAGTTTATACTGGATTTAAACTGGCATCACCTGCGGTATTTAAACAAGCCTATAGCCAAGGTGCTGAACAGCTCATGTTCTTTGTTGGAACCATGGTTTTAACCCTGTATACCAACTTATTGATTGGTTTGCTTGGTGGATTATTATTGGCTCTTGTTACACATATGTTGTTGGCAAGAATGTCTATTCCTCAGTTTTTCAAAATGGTTTACAAATCAAAAACAAAATTATTAAAACGTGCAGATGGTACTTTTGATTTAAAAATAAGAGGCATTGCGAATTTTTTAGGCATTCTAAAAGTTGATAAGCTCGTGGCTAAAATTCCTTATGGTGCCGATGTAAATATAGATTTATCTGAAACGCGATTGGTTGGGATCACCTATATGGATTATTTGGTGGAATTCTTAAAGGCACAAAGAACATCTGGTGGCCAAGTCTTTATCACAGGGCTGGACTCACATGTGTCCTTCTCACCTCACAACAGAGCTCTAAAAATTAGTTTAAGCAGTGCTACCGCTAAACTGTCTCAACGCCAAAAACGCCTGCGGAATTTAGCAACTGAAAAAAACTACCAATACAGCAGTCAAGTGGATTGGAATACCATTTACCTAAAGAAATTCCACTTTTTTGAAATCAGACCTATTGAGCGCAAATACAATTGCCTTAAAGGTACCTTTGAAGACCTCAACATCGCTTGGGAAATTTCGGATATCACATTCAATGAAGGTCAAGCGTTCACAGCCGAAACCTTTAATACGACTTTAATGATATTGAAATTGAATCAAAAGATTCCTGTTTTCAGCATGGAAAAAGAGGGGGTTTTAGGAAAGATTTTTGATAAAGTCATGGCCTTCACAGGCTACAAAGACATTGATTTTGAGATGTATCCAGATTTTTCAAATAAGTTTCTCTTGATGGGTAATGATGAATCTGAGATTCGATCCTTTTTTACAGATGAAATCATTCGCTTTTTTGAGAATAACCATATTTACCATCTTGAAAGTAATGGAGAAGCTCTCATTATTTTTGATAAAATCAAATTGGCACGAACCGATGAAACCATTGCATTTATAAAATATGGTGAAGAACTGGCCAAAGTCTTGAACGAAAAATCAACACAATAATAATTAATGGTGCTATTTACCAATCGATTAGCTTACGGCCTTTTAATTTTAAATAGGCATTGACTTTGCTAAAATGTCTATTACCAAACCAATAGCCACGATTTGCGCTAAGAGGCGAAGGATGCCCACTTTCCAAAATGAGATGGTTTTGGGCATCAATCAATTTTCTTTTTTTACGAGCAGAGTTACCCCACAATAAAAAAACCACATTAGAGGTATGGCTTGAAATGGTTCGAATGACATGGTCGGTAAATTGCTCCCAGCCTTGATTCTGGTGGCTCCCAGCCTTTCCTTCTTGTACCGAAAGCGTGGCATTGAGCAACAAAACACCCTGAGACGCCCAAGTTGATAAATCGCCATTTTGAGGCGGTGGAATTTTCAAATCCATTGCCAATTCTTTAAAAATATTGTTGAGTGATGGCGGTAAGGGCATTTCAGGGTTTACAGAAAACGCCAAACCATTGGCTTGACCTAAGCCGTGGTAAGGGTCTTGTCCTAAAATTACTACTTTTAAGGCTTTGAAAGCACATAAGTTAAACGCATTAAAAATTTGATTAATGGGCGGAAAGCAAATGGTTTGAGAATATGATTCTTCAATAAAAATCTTCAAAGATTTAAAATACGGTTGTTCAAATTCTGAATTAAAAATGGACTGCCAGTCTTCATTAATTTGAAACATACTGTGGTTTTTAGCGGTCATAAATAAATGCTAACATGACAAATTTAAAGCATATTCTAAACATTAATAGCTAAATTTGTCTTCGTTAAAGAAAATATGGTTAAAATTTCTCAAAAAACGCTGGATGACTTGGAATTTGACAACGTTATAGGCCAAGTTGCGGCATTTGCGATTACTTCTTTAGGGCGTTCAGAAATTGAGCAACTCATCCCCTATGCTTTAAAAAAAGACTGCCTTAAGACTCTAAATTTGGTGCACGAGTATCTGTCTTCTTTTGACAATGAAAATCGAATTCCCAATCACGGCTTTGACGATATTACTAAAGAATTAAAGCTGTTAGGTATTGAAGATAACTTTTTGGATGTTGAGCAATTTCGAAAAATCGCAGATCTTTCCATTACCACCAATACGCTACTTAATTTTTTTAAAAAATTTCGTGAATATTACCCTTTGCTCCTTGAGCGTTCTGAAGCGCTGGAAAAAACCATGGCAGTGTCCAATCAAATCAATAGCGTTATTGATAAGTATGGTGCCATTAGAAATGATGCTTCAGAGCGTTTATATGCCACCCGCAAGTCAATTCAGAGTGTTCGTACCAAAATAAACACCAGCTTTAATTCGGCCTTGAGCCATTACAACAGTGCCGACTATTTGGACGATATTAAGGAAACCGTCATGGAAAATCGCAGGGTATTGGCGGTAAAGGCCATGTACCGACGTAAAGTGAAAGGGAGTATTTTAGGCGCCAGCAAGACAGGCAGTATTGTCTATATTGAACCCGACGCAACCCATCAGCACCAGCGGGATCTCAACAATCTTGAATTTGAGGAAACTGAAGAAATCAAGCGGATTTTATTGGAGCTCACAACATATGTAAGAGGCTTCAAGCCACTATTGCAACAATATCAAGTGTATTTAACCCGCATCGATGTATTGTACTCAAAAGCAAAATATGCAACCGCTGTCAATGGTATCCTTCCTGAAATTAGCGAAACGCAAAACCTGTATTTAAAAGATGCCTACCATCCCCTGCTGTTGTTAGCTAATAACGAACAAGGAAAAGAAACCTTTCCACAAACGATTGAAATGACGCCCGAGAGTCGAATCATTGTCATTTCTGGACCCAATGCAGGTGGAAAAAGCATCACCCTTAAAACTGTTGGGTTACTACAATTGATGTTGCAATCGGGTTTGCTTGTTCCTGTTCACGAACGTTCAAAAATGTGTTTTTTTGACAGTATTTTAAGTGATATTGGAGATAATCAGTCCATAGAAAATCATTTGAGCACCTATAGCTATCGCTTGAAACAAATGAACTATTTTCTCAAAAAATGTAACAAGCAAACCTTGTTTTTAATCGATGAATTTGGAACAGGCAGTGATCCTGAACTGGGTGGGGCCCTAGCAGAAACTTTTCTCGAAGTGTTTTATGAAAGAGAAGCTTTTGGCATCATCACAACCCATTACAGCAATCTCAAGCTTTTAGCGAACGAATTGCCTCACATCCAAAATGCCAATATGTTATTTGATGAAAAAACACTGTTACCTATATTTAAACTTATTATTGGACAGGCGGGCAGCTCCTTTACCTTTGAAGTGGCCCAAAAAAATGGGATTCCTTACAGTTTAATCAATCGCTCTAAGAAGAAAATAGAACGTGGTAAAATTAGGTTTGATAAAACCATTGCGCGCCTTCAAAAGGAACGTTCAAAACTCGAAAAAACAGAACGGGCGCTCAAACAAAATGAGGTCAAAAAAGGATTGGAAGCGGAAAAACTAGAATCTACCAATCAAAAAGCTCAAAAAAAGTTACAAAACTTCCAAGAACTTTATGACAGCAATCAACGCCTTATTTATTTAGGTAAAAAAATTGTGGCCTTGGGTGATGCCTATTATGAAAACAAACGCAAGCGCGAACTAATGACAGAGCTTTTTAAGTTGGTTCAAATTGAAAATTCAAAAAAGACCAAACTCTCCAACAAGCAAAAAAAGGCTAAAATAATTGAAGAAAATCGCTTACAAAAAGAGGTAGAAAAAAAAGTAGCCAAAATTAGAAAGGAAAAAAAAGCTGCCAAAGCCAAAGCTGCAAAAGTACCTCCAAAACCCATGCACAATTTCAAGGTTGGCGAAAACGTTCGTATGGACGATGGTCGGGCAGTGGGCAGTATCGATAAAATCGAGAAAGGTAAAGCCACAGTTAACTACGGATTGTTTACAACAAAGGTGAGCTTAGAACGTTTAGAATTTGTAAAACCTAAAAAATAAGCCATGATTGTATTTTTTGACGGGGTTTGTAATTTATGCCAAGGCAGTATTCGTTATTTGATTAAAAACGATAAAAAAGGCGTCTTAAAATTCGCCTCACTTCAAGGAGATTACGCCAAAGACTTTATTGATCAAAAAGATTTTGTTGATCAAACCGAAATTCATTCCATGCAGAGTATTATGTTCTTTGATGGGAAAAACCTTTACAAAAAAAGTACTGCTGTTTTAAAATTATCAAGTTTAATAGGCGGCTGGCACCAATTACTGTTACTGGGTTATATAATACCGCGATTTTTAAGAGATGGGCTGTACAATATTGTAGCCAAGAACCGTTACCGCTGGTTTGGTAAAAAAGACCAGTGCATGTTGCCTAGTAAAGGACTTGAAAACCGTTTTTTAGACTGAATTAATTGATTAAATTTAGCAAGAAAATCGCTTTTCAGATTCAAAAAAAATAATTTAAAAAAAAATGAAAAAATATTTAGCACCTAAAAAAAAATGTTTAGGTTTGCATCATTAATTTTTTAAATAATGAATTTAATTACAATACATCATCATTCACATTTTTGCCAACAGGCGAAGTGAATATGATATGTAATTAAATTAAGATATTCAAAAAACACCGTCTGATCAAACCCGATGGTGTTTTTTTATGACCATAGGTTTGCTCAGGCCCTTAAAAACAAAATATGAGCAAACTAAAAATTGCAATTCAAAAAAGCGGAAGACTGAACGAGGATTCGCTAAAGCTCTTAAAAGATTGTGGTCTTGCCATTCACAATGGAAAAGACCAATTGAAAGTGGTTGTCAATAATTTCCCAGTGGAGCTTTTATACTTGCGCAACTCGGATATTCCTCAATACTTAGAAGACGGAACCGCTGATTTAGGCATCATAGGCGAAAATTTACTTTTGGAAAAGCAAAAGCAAGTAAGTGTCGTCAAAAAATAAGGGTTTTCAAAATGTCGTGTTTCATTGGCAGTACCCAAAG
>CAJWDI010000035.1:0-18474 GCA_913031185.1 uncultured Flavobacteriaceae bacterium
CATTTGGGTTAATATATAATTGATTAAAATGATGACCACACTTGTCCACACAAAAGCGATGGTGCTGGCTTTACCAACTTCTAAAGCCCCACCTTTCATATAGTAGCCGTGAAAAGAGGGAATGGTTGCTAGGATAAATGCAAAGACAAATGTTTTAATAAAGGCATAGGTCATGTGAAAGGGGATAAAATCCAATTGAATACCAGTAATGTAATCCTCCAGTGTTGAAAAACCACCGTACACGCATGCAGCCATACCGCCGATAATCCCTAAAAACATTGCAATTGAGATAACGAAAGGATAAAGTAGCATGGCAATTGTTTTAGGAAACACTAAATAATTGATGGAATTTACGCCCATCACTTCTAGTGCATCAATTTGTTCCGTCACGCGCATGGTCCCAATGCTGGAGGTTATAAAAGAGCCGACTTTCCCTGCCATAATAACTGAAATGAAAGTGGGAGCAAATTCTAAGATTACGGATTGTCTTGTGGCGAATCCCACTAAGTATTTTGGAATTAGCGGGCTGTTTATATTCAAGGCGGTTTGTATGGTTACAACACCACCCACAAAAAATGAAATAAACGCAACGATTCCGAGTGATCCTATGACCAAGTCTTCAACTTCCTTTAGGATTAAATGTTTCATGACGGTCCACTTTGTGGGTTTGCGAAACATCTCCGTAATCATTAAAAAATAAGCGCCGATATTTTGAAGGTAAACCATGAACTCTAATCTTGTTGCTAAAGTAAAAAAAATCTTCTCAGAAAAGATTATAATTTTTTCAAATTGAAAATTTAATTATCCAAAGATGAATTAATTTGACCAATGCAGTTCAGCAAGTCTTCTTTTCCAACATAATTTGATGAAGAGGTTATAAAATAAGGAGGCATTTCTTCCCAAGTCTGTTTCATAACTTGTTTGTAAGCCTCAATATTTTTTTCAATTGCTTTGGATTTTAATTTATCAGACTTTGTAAAAACAATATTGAAAGCGATGTTATTTTCGCCTAACCATTGCATGAAATTGAGGTCAATTTGCAGCGGTTCATGACGAATATCAATCAAAACAAAAGCACAAACCAGTTGTTTTCTTTGTTTAAAATAGGCGGTGATAAATTTTTGAAAGGTGTTTTTTGTGGATCTAGAAACACGGGCATATCCATAGCCAGGTAAATCAACCAAATACCATTGGTTGTTTATGATAAAATGATTGATGAGCTGGGTTTTACCAGGGCGACCAGAAGTTTTTGCCAATTTTTTTTGGTTGGTAATCATATTAATTAGAGATGACTTGCCAACATTACTCCTCCCGATAAAAGCATATTCAGGAAGTTGGTTTTTTGGGCATTTAGAAACCTCTTGGTTACTAACGACAAATGTTGCGGATGTGATGCGCATTTTGTATAACTTATAGGCCGCTTTTTTCAAGCCATTCCGCAAGAATTTCATTAAAGCGGTCTGGATGTTCCATCATTGCGGCGTGACCGCATTTGTCAATCCAGTACAATTCAGAATTTGGTAAAAGACTGTGAAACTCTTCTGCAACATTTGGGGGCGTTACAATGTCATTTTTACCCCAAATAATGCAAGCAGGTGTATTAATTTTAGGAAGATCTTTAGACATATTATGACGAATTGCGCTTTTGGCAATGGCAAGCGTTTTTACCAGTTTGCTACGGTCGTTAACGGTTGAATAAACATCATCAACAATTTCTTTCGTTGCTACAGCTGGATCGTAGAAAACTTCCTCAACTTTGGCTCTCATAACATTGTAGTCGCTGCGTTTGGTGTAGCCGCTACCCATGGCACTTTCGTAAAGGCCGGAGCTTCCTGCGAGAACAATTCCGCCAACTCTCTCCAAATTATTTTTAGTGTAGTACAAACCAATATGACCCCCTAAAGAGTTTCCGACAAGTATGACATCATTATAGTCTTTGTGATCAATAAATTCTCCGAGGTATTTGGCAAAGCTTTTGACATTTGTATTGATGAGACTTTGGGTGTAGACAGGAAGCTCCGGTAAAACCAGTTTATATCCATTTTGGCTGAATTTTTTAATCACACCGTCAAAATTACTGAGCCCGCCCATAAGACCGTGCAAAATAATGATAACGCGTCCTTCTCCAATTTCGGCATATTTAAATTTTCCGTCCTTCTTTAAATCGTAATTCATACAATGTATTTGCTAATTGGTCTGTGAGCAAAGCTAATCAATTTTATTTAATAAATATTTAAAATAATACAATTCAAAACACCAATCGTATGTCCTTGATTACACTAAACCACCCTCAATATTTTACACAAAACAGTCAAATTAAAGGGCAAATGTTAATTTATTGGTATATAATATTAATAGTTGATAATCAGCAATTTAAGCCATTAAATATGCGTTGTTTGTCGAATTATTTTGCGTTTTGTAGAAATTTATTAACAAAGTGGTAAAAAGTGGTAAAAAGTGGTAATTATTTTCTAAATTTGGAAATAGCAAATCATCTTATTTGTAGAACCACATGCATACTCTGATTGGAACATATGAATGTAAGGCCGATGCCAAAGGGCGTTTGATGCTTCCTGTGGCTCTAAAAAAGCAACTGGTTTCATCACTAGCCAAGGGATTTGTGTTGAAGCGTGCGGTATTTCAGCCATGTCTTGAACTTTATCCTTTAGAAGAATGGGAAGCCCTAATGCAAAAGGTCAATAAGTTGAACCGCTTTAAGAAGAAAAATAACGATTTCATACGAAGATTTACAGCCGGCGTAAAGGCCATTGAATTGGATGTTTCTGGTCGTTTATTGATTCCCAAAGACTTGATTGGTTTTGCAGGGATTAAGAAAGAAATTGTGGTATCCTCTGCCGTCAATATTGTAGAAATATGGGATAAAGCCCAGTATGAGAAAGCTATTGACGATGCCGCCAGCGATTTTGCGTCCTTGGCCGAAGATGTCATGGGTCAAGACGATGCCGATGGATTATCATAATCCAGTTTTGCTCAATGAGGCTGTCGGTGGCTTGGATATAAAAAATGATGGTGTATATGTAGATGTGACTTTTGGTGGTGGTGGTCACAGTAAAGAAATTTTAAAACGCATTGGCTCCAAAGGTAAATTGATCGCATTTGATCAGGATAAAGACGCTCTTTTAAATACTATTGATGACGCTAGGTTTTTATTAATTAATGAAAATTTTATGTATCTCAAGCGATTTTTGAAATTTCATGGGTTGACTTCAGTCGATGGAATTTTAGCTGATTTTGGAGTTTCTTCACATCAGTTTGATGCGCCACAACGCGGTTTTTCCATTCGCTTTGATGCGCCCTTAGACATGCGAATGAATCAAGATAATTCCCTGTCAGCTCAAACCGTAATTAACAATTACGAACAGGATCATTTGAGTCGTTTGTTCAAAGACTACGGAGAATTACGATCTGCACCAGCATTGGCAAAAACAATCGTGGCGGGTAGGCGTGAAGCTCCTATTGAAACTACATTTCAATTAAAATCGCTGTTACGGCCTCATTTACCTCAGGGTAAACAAAACAAAATATTGGCTCAAATATACCAAGCCGTTCGCATAGAGGTCAATGATGAATTAGAAGTGTTGAAATCTTTTTTGATCGATGCAAGAGATCTTTTAAAGCCCGGGGGCAGGCTGAGTATAATTTCATACCACTCATTAGAAGATCGATTGGTAAAACGATTTATAAGAAACGGTTTATTTGAAGGTGAACCAGCAAGAGATATTTTTGGAAATTTTGAGGTTCCATTTAAGAAAATAGGAAAATTAATAGTTCCATCAGCCCAAGAAATCAGTAGGAATAATAGAGCGCGTAGTGCAAAATTAAGAATCGCTCAAAAGCTTTAATAATTAGATGAAAAAAACAATTTATAGCATTTTAAAGGGAACCTATCTTGTCAATGCTGGCGCTTATAAAAAATGGCGTCTTATTCTGTTTTTTTCATCACTGGCGCTTGTGATGATTGCCAGTTCTCACAGCACTGATAGTAAGGTACATCATATCGCAAAACTTCACGAAGATGTCAAAGCCCTCCGTTCCGAATATGTTGAAAAAAGGGCCCAGCTCATGGGATTAAAAATGGAATCCAACTTGAGAGATAGAATGAAACATCAAGACTTATTTCCATCCCCAACACCACCACTAAAAATTGTAATTGCTTCAAACACAGATAAACCCTGATGTCAGAAAAAGAATCCAACATACTCAACAAGCTATACTTCATTTCAGGATGTATGTTCGTCTTTGCGTTGATGGTTGTTTTTAAATTGACTAAAATACAATTTGTAGAAGGGGAATCTTATAGAGCCTTAGCAGAAAAGAGAACTCTAAAGGATGTTATCATCCCTGCAAACAGAGGTAATGTCTACTCCATAAATGGAAATCTGCTGGCGACCTCGGTTCCGAAATATGACATCCGAATCGATTTATTGGCCGCCTCAAGTCGAGATTTTGAAACTCACATTGGAGGGCTTTGCGATTCAATATCTAACTTTTACAATAATTCATCTCAAGCCTTGCGGCAGCGCATTAGAAAAGCACGTGCCAATAAAAACCGATATTTTCTGTTGGCCAGAAATCTTGGGTATTCAGATTATTTGAATTTTAGATCTTTTCCACTGCTTAATTTAGGCGCCTTCAAAGGGGGATTGATTGTCGACCAAAAAACAAAACGCGATTATCCTTTGGGTGCCATTGCGCAACGCTCCATTGGATACGAAAGAACGGACGATGATGGTTTTACCACTCGTGTGGGCATTGACGGTGCTTTTGGTAAAGACTACTTGCGTGGTGTGGACGGAAAGCGTCTAAAGCAGAGCATTGGTAAAGGGCAATGGAAGCCAATTGATGATTTCAATCAAAGTGAGCCTCAAGACGGATACGATGTTTATACTACCTTGGATGTCAACATTCAAGACATCGCCCACCATGCGCTTTTAGAACAATTAGAAATTTACAATGCGGATCACGGTTCTGTTGTGGTCATGGAGACACAAACCGGTGAAATCAGAGCCATTTCTAATCTCGGTAAAAATGCGAGCGGTAAGTATTATGAAAGGTTAAATTATGCCATTGGCGAATCTCACGAACCAGGCTCTACTTTTAAACTAATGGCCTTAGCGGTGGCCTTAGAAGACCAAAGGGTTGATACGACAACGCTGGTAGATACCAAAAACGGAATCCTATCTTTTTATGGCAAGAAGGTGCGAGATTCAAAAAAGGGTGGCTATGGAGCGATATCTGTTGGGAAGGCTTTTGAAGTGTCATCTAATACTGGCATAGTGCGTGCAATTCATGAAGCATACAAAAAAGACCCTTCTAGTTTTGTCGATGGCCTCTACAGAATGAATCTTCACGACACTTTGGGATTAACCCTTGTTGGTGAAGGCAAATCCATTATACCAGATCCTCGCATCAAAAACAACCGTTGGAGTGGTATCGCTTTACAATGGATGGCCTATGGCTATGGTGTTTCTTTGACGCCGTTGCAAACCCTAACGTTTTACAACGCCATAGCCAATGGTGGTACCATGGTAAAACCCCGCTTTATTAGAGAGGTAAGAGCAATTGACCAAACGGTAAAAGTTTTCGAAACGGAAATTATTAACCCTCAAATATGTAAACCTGAAACCATCAAAAAGTTACAAGCTTTGCTTAAGAATGTTGTTGAGAAATCCCATGGAACAGGTCATGGTTTGTTCTCAGAAAATTTCTCGATGGCCGGAAAAACAGGCACTTGCCAAAAGAATTATGTCAACAAAGAGCAATTGAATTATATCTCAACTTTTTCAGGTTATTTTCCCGCGGATTCTCCAAAATATTCTTGCATCGTGGTAATTCATGAACCGGATAAAAGTGTTGGGTATTATGGCGCTGATGTTTCAGGGCCGGTGTTTAAAAAAATTGCCCAAAAAATTTATAGCGATGTGCCAACTGTTGCAACGATTGACAATCTCAATTTAAAGTCAAAAAGGGTCGAACGTGCGTATGAAGATTATTATGAGATGGCTCAGAGCCATAAAACTATCATGCCAAATCTCAAAGGAATGCCTGCAATGGATGCCATTGCTATTTTAGAAAATATGGGTCTGAATGTGACCATCATTGGCCGTGGGATTGTTCGTAAACAGTCTGTAGGAAGCGGTCAAAAAGTAACATCACAAACCAGCATTACATTAGAACTATCGTGAAACTAATAAGAGATATACTGTATAAAGTTGCCATTAAATCGGTTTTGGGTTCAACCGATCGAGAGGTTTCTACAATTGAGTTTGATTCAAGAAAAGTTCAACAAAACAATGTCTTTGTAGCCATTAAGGGCAACGCTGACGACGGCCATCATTATATTGAAAAGGCGATTAA
This sequence comes from uncultured Flavobacteriaceae bacterium, assembly GCA_913031185.1. GTDB lineage: Bacteria > Bacteroidota > Bacteroidia > Flavobacteriales > Flavobacteriaceae > UBA3537. Next base: position 6,379 of record CAJWDI010000035.1, read on the forward strand.
AAAAGGAGCTATTGCTATAGTTCATGAGGATGATTTTAAAACGAAACATCAAGGTGTGACTTACATACAAGTTGATAATTCTGCAAAAGCATTGGCTTTAATGGCTTCTAATTATTTTAACCACCCGTCTCACAACTTAAATTTAATCGGCATTACAGGCACCAATGGAAAAACAACCGTCGCCTCGCTTTTGTACGATTTATTTAAGGCTGCAGGATATAAAGTCGGGTTGATCTCAACCGTCAAAATATTAGTTCATGAGCAGTTTTATACTGCAACTCATACAACCCCTGATTCACTTTCGATTAATCATTATTTAAAGTTAATGAATGATGCCGGTGTTGAGTTTTGCTTTATGGAAGTCAGCTCTCATGGAATTGATCAATTTCGGACGGAGGGGCTGTTATTTAAGGGTGGAATTTTTACCAACCTTTCACATGATCACTTGGATTATCACAAGACTTTTGCGGCCTACAGAGATGTCAAGAAATCATTTTTTGACCAGCTTCCGAAAACAGCGTTCGCATTGATCAATCAGGATGACAAAAACGGCCAGATAATGGTTCAAAACAGTAAAGCCAAAATATATACTTATTCTTTAAAAAATTACTCTAATTATAGAGTGAAAATATTAGAGAATCAATTTAAAGGATTGTTTTTAAAAATCAATGACTCTGACATTTGGACGCGGTTAATAGGGGCCTTCAATGCCTATAACTTAGCCGCTATTTTTGGTTGTACTGATATTCTAGGGATGGAATCCAATGAGGTATTGAGATTAATGAGCAATTTAGAAAGTGTCAGTGGTCGCTTTCAGTTTTTTGTTACCGATTCCAATATTACAGTGATCATTGATTATGCGCACACACCTGATGCTTTGAAAAATATTTTATTAACTATCAATGAAATTAGAACCAAAAACGAGACACTTATCACAGTTTTTGGATGCGGTGGAGATCGCGACAAGTCAAAGCGATCAAAAATGGGTCATATAGCCTCTGCTTTGAGTGATAAAGTCATTTTTACAAGCGACAACCCACGTTCAGAAAATCCAGATGCCATTATTTCTGAGATTGAGCGCGGCGTTGAGGCTCAAAATTATAATAAGATTATTTCAATCACCAAAAGAGATCAAGCGATTAAAACCGCTTGTCAATTGGCGAATTCCAGTGATATCATATTGGTAGCAGGAAAAGGCCATGAAACCTATCAAGAGATAGATGGTGATAAAACGCACTTCAATGATTTTGAAGTGACACAAAACTATTTAAAACAATTGCAAAAATAAGATGCTGTACTATCTATTTGAATATTTAGAAAATGAATACCAAATGCCAGGGGCTTCACTCTTTGGATTTTTGACATTTAGAGCTGCATTTGCTGTTATTTTATCATTAGCCGTCTCTACCCTTTTTGGCAAGCGTATAATTAAATTTCTTCAAAGAAAACAAGTTGGAGAAACCATTCGAGATTTGGGTCTTGAAGGCCAAAAGGAAAAGGCAGGAACGCCAACTATGGGAGGCTTGATCATCATTTTAGCAACAATTCTGCCTGTTCTTTTAGTAGCAAAATTGGATAATATTTATATCATTTTACTATTGGTCACCACGCTATGGATGGGAGCCATTGGCTTTATAGATGACTACATCAAAAAATTCAAAAACGACAAAGACGGTCTCAAAGGTAAATTCAAAATCATTGGTCAAATTGGATTGGGTGTTATTGTTGGGCTGACATTGTTTTTTCATTCAGAAGTGACTATTAAAGAGAAAATACCCTCTGATATGATTGCTTCAGTATCACAATCAGACAGCAGGGTAATTCAGTTTTATCCAGAAAGTAAATCCACAAAAACAACCATTCCTTTCGTAAAAGACAATGAGTTTGATTACGCGGACTTAATCACTTGGATACATCCAAATCTTGAATCCTATGCATGGATTGTATTTGTATTGATTGCCATTTTTATCATTGCCGCGGTCTCTAATGGTGCCAATCTAACAGATGGAATCGATGGATTGGCAGCTGGCACTTCGGCCATTATTGCACTGACGCTTGGTATTTTTGCATGGGTTTCAGGTAACATAATTTTTTCAGATTATTTGAACATTATGTACATCCCAAGGGTGGAGGAAATTACAATTTTCATTGCTGCTTTTGTAGGTGCACTGATTGGATTTTTGTGGTACAACACCTATCCAGCCCAGGTTTTTATGGGTGATACAGGGAGTTTAACGATAGGGGGTATCATAGCTGTGATTGCAATTGCTGTACGCAAAGAATGGTTGATTCCTTTGTTGTGTGGGATCTTCTTATTAGAAAACCTTTCTGTTGTATTGCAAGTCAGCTACTTTAAATATACCAAGAAAAAATATGGAGCAGGACGCCGAATTTTTAAGATGTCTCCACTCCACCATCATTATCAAAAGCTAGGATATCACGAAAGTAAAATCGTTACGCGGTTTTGGATTGTTGGAATTCTATTGGCCATCCTCACCATTGTAACACTCAAAATTAGATAAATGAAGCGATTGGTAATTCTTGGGGGTGGTGAAAGTGGTGTTGGAACTGCACAGCTTGGTAAGGCAAAAGGCTTTCAGGTATATGTTTCTGATTTTGGAAGCATCCCAAAAGAGTACAAGGACGTTCTTAAACATTATGGAATTGAATGGGAAGAGGGGCAGCATACGGCATCAAAAATACTAGAGGCAGATGTTGTAATGAAAAGCCCCGGCATTCCAGAGACAGCACCCATTGTTAAACAATTATTATCAAAGGGTATTTCAGTTGTATCTGAAATTGAATTTGCTGCTGAATTTACAGAGTCCAAAATAATAGGTGTGACTGGGAGTAACGGAAAAACAACAACAACAATGATGGTCCATCACATTTTAAAACATGCCAAAATAGAAGCTGTGATGGCTGGAAATATTGGCGATAGTTTTGCGAAAAAGATTAATAAGAATCCGGAATATTTCGTATTGGAATTGAGCAGTTTTCAGTTAGATGGCATTAAGAATTTTAGCCCAAATATCGCCATCATTACCAACATCACTCCGGATCACTTAGATCGATATGATAATAATTTTGAAACCTATATAGCTTCAAAATTTAAAATTGTCATGAATCAAACGTCAACCGATTATTTGATCTATGATGCCGATGACCCCGTCATTGAAGCATATATGAAATCTCACAAAATTCAATCCATTTTAATGCCTTTTTCGCTGAAGAAATCTTTAGAACGAGGGGCCTTTTACAAAGACAAAACAATAACGATAATCAACAATAAAAACACACTGCATATGCCAACATCAAATTTAGCTTTAGAAGGAAAGCACAATATAAAAAATGCCATGGCAGCTGCGACTGCAGCACATTTACTTAAAATTCGTAAAGAGACCATCCGTGAGAGTTTGGAGTGTTTTCAAGGTGCCGAACATCGCCTTGAAAATGTACTTAAAATTAATAATGTGCATTACATTAACGATTCAAAAGCCACCAATGTCAACGCTACTTATTTTGCCCTTGAAAGCATGAGCGCACCTACGGTTTGGATTGTAGGTGGCGTTGATAAAGGCAACGATTACAGCGTTTTATACCCCTTTGTAAATGAAAAGGTAAAAGCGATTATTTGTTTGGGAACACATAATGATACACTTTTCGAGAATTTTGAATCGATGGTTGATATCATTATTGAAACACAGTTCATGTCAGAAGCCGTTAAGATTGCTTATAAAGTTGCTGCTGCTGGAGACAATGTATTGTTATCACCTGCCTGCGCAAGTTTTGATTTATTTGAAAATTATGAAGATAGAGGACAGCAATTTAAAGCTGCCGTGAGAGAATTATAAATGAAAGTAAACACCAATAAAATAAAAGGAGATCGCATGATTTGGGCCATTGTGGCACTGTTGGCTATTTTCTCATTTTTACCTGTATACAGTGCGGCAAGTAATCTTGCCTATACAGGAGGAGATGGAAACACTTTTGGCTACTTTATCAAGCACTTTGTACATTTATTTTTAGGCTTTTCTATCATCTACGGAATTCATAAAATCCCGTACCGCTACTTCAAAGGCCTTTCCATGGTAATGTTCCCGGTTGTTCTAATTTTATTGTTGGTTACACTTCTTCAAGGTAACACCATAGATGGCGCCAATGCCAGCCGTTGGATTCGAGTTCCATTTGTTGGATTTACATTTCAGCCCTCCACCTTGGCTGCTTTAGTTTTAATGGTTTTTGTAGCCCGCTATCTGACTAAAATTCACGATACTGAGGTGTCTTTTAAGGCTTCTATAATACCACTTTGGGTTCCTATTTTTTCTGTTTTGGTGTTGATTCTGCCAGCTAATTTATCAACGGCCTTTATCATATTTTCAATGCTAATGGTTTTGGCCTTTTTAGGGGGCTATCCACTAAAATATTTAGGAGCTGTAGCTGGCTTGGGAATTGTTCTGTTTGTCTTTTTTATTCTTATAGCAAAAGCATTTCCAGAGGCCATGCCAAACCGGGTAGATACATGGACCAGTCGCATTGAAAATTTTATGGACAATGAAGATACTGCAGAAGATTATCAAATTGAAAAGGCGAAAATTGCCATTGCATCTGGAAGTATTTACGGACTTGGCCCTGGAAAAAGTGTTCAGAAAAACTTTTTACCCCAATCCTCTTCAGATTTTATTTTTGCCATTATTATCGAAGAATATGGGTTGTTAGGCGGACTCTTTTTACTCACGCTTTATCTTTTATTATTGTTTAGGATTGTTATTGTCGCACAGAAAGCCGATTCTGTTTTTGGTAAGTTGTTGTCGATTGGTGCTGGTTTACCCATTGTTTTTCAAGCTCTTATAAATATGGGCGTTGCTGTTGAGTTGTTTCCAGTAACCGGGCAAACGCTGCCACTAATTAGCAGTGGAGGAACTTCCATATGGGTAACCTGTTTGGCTATTGGCATTATTTTAAGTGTCAGTGTCAAAAGAGAAGAGATTAGGAATGAACAAGGAGAAGCACAACATCCTTTAGAAATTTTAAGCGAAACTTTATCATGAGACACCAAAGAGTCATCATATCAGGCGGCGGCACAGGAGGACATATTTATCCTGCACTTGCCATTGCCAATGGGCTTAAATTACGTTTTCCAGAAATGAAGTTTTTATTTGTAGGGGCTAAGGGAAAAATGGAAATGGAAAAAGTGCCCGCCGCGGGCTTCTCTATTGTCGGGTTATGGATTTCAGGGTTCCACAGAAATCAAAAATTCAGAAACCTATTATTTCCGCTAAAATTGATTGTAAGTGTGTTACAATCCTTTTTCATAATAAAGAAATTTAAACCCAACACAGTTATCGGAACCGGTGGTTTTGCTAGTGGTCCTTTATTGTATATGGCCGCTATGTTTGGTATACCAACCCTTATTCAGGAACAAAACTCATTCCCTGGAATTACCAATAAACTTTTGAGCAAAAAAGTAAACACCATTTGTGTTGCCTATGAAGGGCTATCTAGGTTTTTCCCAAAAGATAAAATTAAAATTACAGGCAATCCAGTGCGTCAAGATTTATTGAATTTGACCCCAAAAACTGCTGCTGCAAAAGACTTTTTTAAATTGATTCCAGATCGAAAAACCCTTTTGGTTTTGGGTGGAAGTTTGGGAGCGCGAAATGTCAATGAACTGATTAAAGACAAATTGCCCTACTTTAATTCAAAAAACGTTCAAGTTATTTGGCAATGTGGTGCTTTGTATTTTGAGGATTACAAACACTTTGAATCTTTACCAGAAGTTCAAGTGGTTTCATTTATTAGGCAAATGGATTATGCTTATGCAGCGGCTGATTTTATCATTTCAAGAGCCGGCGCGAGTTCTGTTTCTGAATTGTGCGTGGTGGGCAAACCCGTCGTTTTCATTCCTTCACCAAATGTTGCTGAAGATCACCAAACAAAAAATGCGCAAGCAATTTCTCAAAATGAAGCTGCCATTTTAATTGAAGAATCAAAATTGGACCATGAATTTGAAACCAAATTTTCAAAACTCTTGGAATCAGAAACCCTGCAGACTAAATTAAAAAATAACATCCAAAAATTAGCAAAAGTTTCTGCTACAGAAGCCATTGTAAACGAAGTTGAAACACTTTTAGGCACATGAATATAAAATCTTTTGAAAATATATACTTTATCGGCATCGGAGGCATCGGAATGAGTGCCCTTGCAAAGTATTTTCATGCGCAACAAAAACAGGTTTCGGGCTACGATAAAACAGCCAGTGTCATCACGACATCATTAGCGTCTCTAGGAATTAAAATAGCGTTTAAGGATGCTATAGAATCCATTGAAGCGCCCTATTTAAATCCAGAGAAAACATTGGTCATCACTACACCAGCAATCCCCAAAACAAGTACCCTATTAAAGACCTTTAAAATTAGAAATTTTAAAGTCATCAAACGTGCTGAGGCACTTGGATTAATCACAAACAATACCAAGTGCTTGGCCGTTGGTGGAACCCATGGAAAAACAACCACAACCAGTATTTTAGGCCATTTGATGTTTGAATGTGATCAAAAAGTTACGGCATTTTTTGGAGGTATTTCTGAAAATTATAAATCTAATTTAATTCAAAATGGAAGTGCGATTACCGTGGTTGAAGCTGATGAATTTGACCGTTCATTTCTGTCATTAAAGCCTCATTTGGCCTGTATTACATCAATTGATGCAGATCACTTGGACATTTATGGCACTAAAGCCAATCTCATTGATGCATTTCAAGCATTTTCAAATCTTTTGCCATCTTCAGACAAATTATTTGTTCACGCGAGTGTACCCATACCAGGTATTACATATGCGGTAGAGGCGCCTGCAGATTTTACAGCCGTCAATGTAATAATTAAAAATGGGGGTTATGTATTTGATCTCAAAACTCCAGGACAGACCATTGAAAATCTTAAATTTTTCATGCCTGGAAAACACAATCTTTCTAATGCCGTAGCCGCACTCGCCATGGCCCTAGCTTGTGGATGTAATCCATTAAAATTAAGCGCAGCCTTAAAAAGTTACAAGGGTGTAGAGCGGCGTTTTTCCTATAAAATTAAAAATGACTCTTTTGTGTTTATTGATGATTATGCCCACCACCCCAAGGAAATTGATGCGGTTTGGGAGGCGGTCAGTGAAATGTATCCACAGAAAAAAGTGACTGTCGTTTTTCAGCCTCATTTGTACAGTAGAACTTTAGATTTTACTGAAGATTTTGCAGTTTCACTTTCAAAATTTGATGCGGTTTTGTTATTGGACATATACCCAGCTCGTGAAGCACCTATTGCTGGAGTCACTTCAGATTTATTATTGCAAAAAATTACTGCTCAAACAAAACAGTTGGTTAAAAAATCAGCTTTGGTAACAGCCATCACATCCATAGGCAACCCCGTTTTAATTACCATGGGTGCTGGCGACATTGGTCAGGAAGTTGAACCCCTCACTAAAAATTTGATGTATGCGTAAATATTTGAATTATATCAAAGGAATCATTATGCTACTGCTAGTGGTGTTTTTATTTGCATTTTCATCGGTACGAAATAACGCTAGAACACCAGCTAGCATAAACATTCATTTTAATGGAGAAAATCCCCTTTTTATAGGGGCATCAAGCGTTGATAACATGCTGATACAAAACCAAGAATATATACAATGTGTCACGAAAGATGTTTTGGATTTAAAAGCTTTAGAATCAACTATTTCTTCTCATGAAATGATTGAAACAGCAGAAGTATTTTTAACAGTTGATGGAGGCCTGAAGATTGATATTGAGCAACGCAAACCCTTGGCCAGAGTCGTTTCTGATTCTTCGTTTTACATTGACCGACAAGGACAGCCAATGCCACTGTCAGACGCATACACTGCCCGTGTTTTATTGGTACACGGAAAGGTGACAGAATCTAATCTTGAAATTATTTATAAGATGATAATGGCCGTTGAAAACGACCCCTTCTTAAAATTATACACCACCGATCTCATGATTGATGCTCAAGATCAAATTTCAATGCGCACAAGAGATTGCACGTTTGAAATTCTTATTGGAGACCTTGATCGCTTGGATCAGAAAATAACAAACTTTAAGGCCTTTTACCAAAAGGCTAAAAAGGACAGTTTACTAAAACGCTATAAACGCGTCAATTTAAAATTCAACCAACAAGTTGTTGGGATTAAATAAATAAAAATATGGAAACTCAAAATACAGCCGTAGGCTTAGACATTGGAACCACAAAAATTGTAGCCATGATTGGGCGAAAAAATCAGTATGGTAAATTAGAAACAGTTGGTGTAGGGAAATCAAAAAGTTTAGGGGTTCACCGGGGTGTAGTAAATAACATCACCCAGACCATTCAATCCATTCAGCAAGCCGTCGCTCAAGCAGAATCCGCAACTGATATTAAAATTTCAGGGGTTACCGTTGGCATTGCTGGACAACACATTCGAAGTTTACAACACAGCGATTATATAACAAGGGCCAATGCAGAACAAGTCATAGATGAAGATGATATTGATCGCCTTATCAATCAAGTTCACAAATTAGTGATGTTGCCAGGTGAAGAAATCATTCATGTTCTGCCTCAAGATTTTAAAGTGGACGGGCAGGCAGAAATTAAAGAACCTATAGGAATGTATGGGGAAAGACTCGAAGCAAACTTTCATGTTGTTGTAGGGCAAGTGTCATCCATCCGTAACATTGGCCGTTGCATTCAAACCGCGGGCTTGAGCTTAGAAGGGATTACCTTGGAACCTTTGGCTTCCGCTAAAGCGGTACTGAGCCAAGAAGAAAAAGAAGCGGGGGTGGCGTTGATTGATATTGGTGGCGGAACCACCGATTTAGCGGTTTTTAAAGATGGTATCATCCGACATACAGCGGTCATCCCTTTTGGAGGTAATGTCATCACTGAAGACATTAAAGAAGGGTGTTCAATTATTGAAAAACAAGCAGAGCTTTTAAAAATAAAATTTGGTTCGGCTTGGCCAGGCGAGAATAAAGACAATGAAATTGTTTCCATTCCTGGCCTTCGCGGGAGAGATCCCAAAGAGATTACCTTGAAAAATTTATCTAAAATCATTCATGCCAGAGTGGTAGAGATCATTGAACAAGTATATGTGGAAATAAAGAATTATGGCCACGAGGAGCAAAAGAAAAAATTAATCGCCGGAATTGTACTCACAGGTGGCGGCAGTCAACTCAACCATTTAAAGCAGTTGGTGGAATACATTACTGGAATGGACACCCGTGTGGGTTACCCCAATGAACATTTAGCAGGGGATAGCGACAGTGATATTACAAGTCCATTGTATGCGACTGCTGTTGGGTTGGTTTTAGATGGTTTGCAACGTCAAGATAAACAACAACCTGGGACAGAGTCCAGCCCAGATTCAGATAAAGAATCTACTGAGACCCCAAAAGATCCACCCCCGGCCCGCTCCAAAGGTTTTTTGGAGAAACTAACCGAGCGTGTAAAAGAATTTTTAGAAAATGCAGAGTAACCAACAATTAAATTAATAAATATGAGCAGTAGTAACGATTTTGGTATTCACTTCGATTTACCAAAGAACCAATCAAACGTCATTAAAGTTATTGGCGTAGGCGGCGGCGGCAGCAACGCGATCAATCACATGTTTAAACAGGGCATCAATGGCGTTGATTTTGTCATTTGTAATACCGATTCTCAAGCCCTTAATAATAGTGGTGTACCCAATAAAATTCAATTGGGTGTCAATCTCACAGAGGGTCTTGGTGCAGGTGCAAATCCTGAGATAGGTGAAAAAGCAGCCATAGAGAGTTTAGAGGACATCCGCACCATGCTAACAACCAACACCAAAATGGTTTTTATTACAGCTGGTATGGGTGGGGGTACCGGTACTGGGGCCGCACCAATCATCGCAAAAATGGCCATGGATATGGATATTTTAACGGTAGGAATTGTCACCATGCCCTTTCAGTTTGAAGGAAAAATAAGAAATAATCAAGCCCACAAAGGCATCGAAAAATTTAGAAAAACCGTAGATTCTTTGGTGATTATAAATAATAACAAGTTACGTGAAGTGTATGGAAACCTTGGATTTAAAGCTGGGTTTTCAAAGGCAGATGAAGTGCTTTCCACAGCTGCTCGTGGAATTGCTGAGGTCATCACACACCACTACACCCAAAACATTGATTTACGAGATGCGAAAACTGTACTGAGTTCTAGTGGAACTGCTATTATGGGCGCCGCTACAGCTTTTGGCGAAAATCGCGCAAAAAAAGCCATCACAAATGCCTTAGACTCCCCTTTGTTAAACGACAACAAAATTACTGGAGCCAAAAATGTATTGCTGTTAATTGTCTCTGGTTCTAAAGAAATAACCATTGATGAAATTGGTGAAATTAATGATCACATTCAAGCCGAGGCAGGCTATGGTGCTAATACTATAATGGGGGTTGGTGAAGATCAGGCGCTTGGTGAAGCCATTGCTGTAACCATCATCGCAACAGGGTTTGATGCCCACCAGCAAAATGAAATTACAAATGTTGAGCCCTCAAAAGTAGTGCATGCACTTGAAGACGAACAAACCATGGAACATGATTTAACAACTTTGGACTTTGCGTCTGCTAAAAAAGAAGTTTTAGAAGATGAACCCGCAGCTCCAATTGTTTATGATCTAGAAAATGATACTGAAGAACTATCACTTGAAGACTCAGAACAGCTTATGGATTTGATTCCAACAACAGAGCTGCTTAAAGGAATCGAAGTAGACTTTGAAGACATTTTTTGCGATGCAGATGATGAAGAGTTCATTATCAATAATGTGGAACCGGAAGATGAAGTTAATGATGCTTTTGCAAATGATGAGCAGACAAGTTTGACATTTGATTTACCAATTTCCAACCCCAAGGCCATTAAGTCTAAGGAGGAGGATGTTGAAATCTTTCAATTGGAAGACAATGTCAATAACATTGAAGTTGATGATTTTATTGAATTGGTTGCTGTTTCTGAAGCAGAGGGTGTCGGAGAAGCAACCTATACCCTTGACGATCACATTGTCATACAACAAACAACTAAACAATTTGATCCAGCCCTTAAAACGACAACCACAACAGAAGCTACGGAGGTTGAGGTTGAAGAAGAAATGGTCCTTACCAAAGTGACATTAAAAGAACGTAAAGTTGTTTCTGAGCCCGAGGAGATTACCAACCCTTTTGAGAGCCCTATCTCTAAAACCCTAAGAGATCGCGCTGATGACCGCCGTCAAAAAATGAAAGCTTTCAATTATAAATTTAATGCTTCTAAAATTGAAGAATTTGAAAACGAGCCGGCCTATAAACGTCAGGGAATTGAGTTGAGTGATGCCCCAGAAGATTTTGAAACTAAAGTTTCAAGAACTTCCGTTACCTCCGATGAAAACGAAGACCTACAAGTACGCTCCAATAATTCTTTTTTACACGATAACGTGGATTAGTCGAGGATTTCCAAAAGTCCTGAAAAAACCTGAAAATTTTTTTCAGGTTTTTTTTATGTGTTATAATCTGTAAATGAATATTTAACTATATTCGTACACCAAAAATAATTAAAAATGAGCTTACAAGATGCTATTATGACGGCCCTGAAAGCCGCGATGAAATCAAAAGACACCTTGGCGCTTACGGCATTAAGATCTGTAAAATCAGCCATTCTTTTGGCCCAAACCGAAAGTGGTTCAAAGGGCAATATGTCTGAGGCAGATGAGGTAAAATTGCTACAGAAGTTGGTTAAACAACGCCGCGACAGTGCGGAAATTTTCACCCAACAGAACCGTCCAGACTTGGCTGCTCCAGAAATGTCAGAAGTGGAAATTATCAGTCAATTTTTACCCGAAATGCTCTCCGAGGAAGCTGTTGAAAAAGCGGTTATGAGTGCCATTCAAAAACTAGGTGCGGAAGGCATGAAAGATATGGGTAGAGTCATGGGCTCACTTAGTAAAGAACTGGCTGGAAAATCCGATGGAAAAACAATTTCCACATTGGTTAAGAAACATTTAATGCCCTAAAGACATAAAATGGCTGCGTAGCTCAATTGGATAGAGCACTGGATTTCGGCTCCAGCGGTTGTA
>CAJWDI010000036.1:0-18134 GCA_913031185.1 uncultured Flavobacteriaceae bacterium
TCAAAAATATAAAAAATAAATGAATGTTTTAGTATTGAAAAAATATACTATATTTGCCGCTCATTAATAACCAAGGTCGGGAACCTTACAAATTAATTTTTATGCCTGTAAAACTAAGACTACAAAGACACGGAAAAAAAGGAAAGCCATTTTATTGGATTGTTGCGGCCGACAGCCGTTCCAAAAGAGATGGTCGTTTTCTTGAGAAATTAGGAACCTACAATCCAAACACCAATCCTGCGCAAGTTGAAATCAACATCGATAGCGCTGTACAGTGGTTAGAAAATGGCGCTCAGCCAACTGATACAACACGAGCTATCTTATCATACGAAGGTGTTTTATTGAAAAAACATTTGGCAGGCGGGGTTAAAAAAGGAGCTTTAACAGAAGAACAAGCTGAGGAGAAATTTCAAGCTTGGAAAACTGAAAAGCTGTCCAAAATCGACTCCAAAAAATCGGATATTCAAAAAGCTAAAGAAGCAGAAGCAGCAAAAGCGCTTGCCGCTGAAAAAGCAGCCAACGAAGCACGAATCGCCGCTGCTGCACCGGTACAAGAAGCAACTACGGAAGAAGCCCCTGCTGAAACCGCACAAGCTTCTGAAGAAGAAGAATAAAACTATTTATTTTTATATCTTTAAACCTGACTTATGTCAGGTTTTTTTTTGATATTTTATGAAGAAAGAAAAGTGTTTTTACCTCGGTAAAATTGTAAAAAAGTATAGCTTTAAAGGAGAAATTTTAGCAAAACTGGACACTGATCAACCTCAGTTGTACGAAAATATTGAAACCCTCTTTTTAGACATCAATAACCGATTGATTCCTTATTTTGTAATGGCATCAAGACTCCACAAGTCTAATTTATTACGTTTAAAATTAGAAGATGTGAACACAGAGTCGGAAGCTGATGAATTGCTAAGAAAAGAAGTTTACCTCCCGCTTGATCTACTTCCAAAATTAAATGGAAAAGCCTTCTACTACCACGAAGTCATAGGATTTGAAATATGGGATAAAGCCCATGGGAAAGTAGGTATTTTAAAGGGAGTCAATGACCAATCTGCACAAGCTTTGTTTGAGATTGAAAGACATGGCCTAGAGATTTTAATTCCCATTCACGATGAATTCATTATGAATATTAATCGCAACAAAAAAATAATTAATGTCAAGACGCCCCCTGGTCTCATTGAGTTGTACATTGAGTAATGGCTTTGGAAGCATTTCAATTCAAACAATTTAGTGTCGCACACGACCGCTGTGCCATGAAAGTAGGAACAGATGCTGTTTTACTCGGGGCATGGGCGCCGGTAAATCCCGCAACAAAGTCAATATTAGACATTGGCTCTGGGTCTGGAATCTTAGCACTCATGCTTGCACAACGCTGCAATGCAGACCTTATTGACGGCTTGGAAATTGATGGGGAAGCGTACGAACAATGCGTCACAAATTTCGAATCATCTCCATGGGCAGATCGCTTGTTTTGTTACCATGCCAGTCTTAAAGCATATACCAATGAAATGGATATAAAATATGACTTCATCATTTCGAATCCTCCATTTTATAGTGAGAATTTTTCTACAAATGACAAACTTAGAAACATGGCTCGATTTGAAGCAGCGATGCCCTTTAATGAATTGCTTAAATCCGTAAGGAAATTACTGTCTAAAAATGGGAGGTTTTGTGTAATAATCCCATTCAAATCAGAAAAAAAACTTGTTGAAATAGGAAAAGAAAACACTCTTTTTAGTGATAAAATCCTCAGAATAAGGGGGCAGAAAAATAGCATTATTAAACGTAGTTTATTGTCCTTTTCTTTTGAAAAAAAACCTGTCGAAATAAATGAAATATACCTTGAGGAAAAACGGCATATATACAGTAAAGAATTTATTAATTTAACAAAAGAATTTTATTTAAAATTTTAAGATTCAGTAAATTTGTTTAATTGTAGATCTCAATTAGTTGATATTTCAGCTATTCGTAAAATGACCAAAACATTTGATTTATGAAGCCAGACGTATTTGAAGCACCTGATTATTACAACATAGACGACTTATTAAGTGAAGAGCATAAACTAGTAAGAGCAGCGGCTCGGGATTGGGTTAAAAGAGATGTATCTCCTATTATCGAGTCTTATGCTCAAAAAGCAGAATTTCCAAAACAAATTCTCAATGGCCTTTCAGAAATTGGCGCTTTTGGACCCTACATTCCAGAAAAATACGGTGGGGCAGGATTAGATCAAATTGCTTATGGGTTAATCATGCAAGAAATTGAACGCGGAGATTCAGGTGTAAGAAGTACAGCCTCTGTACAATCATCTTTGGTGATGTACCCCATTTGGAAATACGGCAATGAAGTTCAACGCCAAAAATACTTACCTAAATTGGCATCGGGTGAATTTATGGGTGCCTTTGGACTCACTGAGCCTGACCACGGCAGTAATCCAGGGGGAATGACCACTAACTTTAAGGACATGGGCGATCATTTTTTACTGAATGGTGCCAAACTATGGATCTCGAATGCACCATTTTGTGACATTGCAGTGGTATGGGCAAAAAACGAAGAAGGACGAATTCATGGCCTTATTGTAGAGCGCTATATGGAAGGGTTTTCAACTCCTGAAACCCATAATAAATGGTCGCTTAGAGCCAGTGCGACAGGCGAACTTATTTTTCAAGATGTTAAAGTCCCCAAAGACAATATTTTACCCAATAAAAGTGGGTTGGGTGCGCCTCTTGGGTGCTTAGACTCTGCACGATATGGCATAGCTTGGGGTGCTATTGGCGCTGCTATGGATTGTTACGATACAGCCTTGCGCTATGCCAAAGAACGCATTCAATTTGGAAAGCCCATAGCAGGATTTCAATTGCAACAAAAAAAATTGGCGGAAATGATTACAGAGATTACCAAAGCGCAACTATTAGCTTTGAGATTAGGGCAACTCAAAAATGAAAATAAAGCCAGTACAGCACAAATATCCATGGCCAAAAGAAACAATGTTGAAATGGCGTTAAAAATTGCCCGCGAGGCACGTCAGATTCTTGGAGGTATGGGAATTACTGGTGAATACAGCATCATGCGCCATATGATGAATTTGGAGAGTGTAGTGACCTATGAAGGGACGCACGATATTCATTTGCTTATTACAGGACTTGACATTACAGGATTAAATGCCTTTAAATAAAACTTTATTAATTTATTGCGTTGGGATATCACTCTCAACTACAGTATTATTAAGCTGCCACAATAAAACTAGCATTGGCTACTCAAATTCAGGAAGTAATGCATCTGCTGAAATATTAGAAGACCTAAATATCCCTGAAAACTTTAAGCTTTTGGCTCTAGGTGACAGCTATACCATAGGCCAAAACGTCTGTACCAGTTGCCGTTTTCCAGAACAACTTAAGGACAGTTTGGTTGTGAATTTTGACGCGCAAGACTCCTTTTCCTTAGAAATCATCGCACAAACAGGATGGACAACAACCAATCTAATATCGGCGATCGAAGCGTCGAACCCCCCTTCTGATCATGATTTGGTAACGCTATTAATTGGAGTAAACAACCAATACCAAGGCAAGCCATTTGCATTGTATGAAACAGAGTTTATAACATTGGTAAACACTGCCATTGCGCTGGCTGACAATGACCCATCAAATCTCATTGTTGTTTCTATTCCTGACTATGCGTACACACCCTTTGGTCAAAACTTTAACCCAGAATATATAAGTGAACAGTTGGATGTTTACAACCTTTATGCAGAAAATTATTGTCAAGATAATGGGCTATCATATGTTTACATTACTGACATTACACGTCAAGGCTTAGCAAACCCGGAGCTGGTTGCCAATGACAATTTACATCCCTCGGGACTGGCCTATTCAAAATTTGTAGAGCGGATATTTCCTTTGGCATTAGAGAAATTAAACTAATTTCATTCTTCTGGAGCCAATTCTACTTCTAAACCTTCCATTTGATTATTGATTTGAATTTGACACCCCAAGCGGCTGTTAGGTTGAACGTGGAATGCCTCGCTGAGCATGGCTTCCTCATCGGCTGTTTTTTCGGGGAGTTGATGTGAACTGTGCACATAACATTGACAAGAAGCACACATGGCCATACCGCCGCAAATCCCGATGGTACCTTCTGGAGCAAGCTCGAACAATCGAACAACCTCCATAAGATTGAGGGCCATATCTGTTGGTGCATTAATGGTGTGTATGACACCTAAGCGATCGGTAATTTTTATAGAAATATCCAAAGACATCAGTCAATTGATTTTACTACACTTTTTGGGGCCTCTTTTCGAGTGCCGTCGAAGCCGTCGATACCAGTAACGGTAGTGTATTTTAGCACTAAACGTTTCCCAGGGTTGATAATTTTGTAGGCCGCTTGACACATTAAGGTGGCTTCGTGAAAACCACATAAAATGAGTTTTAATTTACCAGGGTAGGTATTTACATCTCCAATGGCAAAAATACCTGGAATATTCGTTTGATAATCTAATGCATTGTTAACTTTAATTGCATTTTTCTCAATTTCTAGACCCCAATTTGCAATGGGGCCTAACTTAGGAGATAAACCAAATAATGGTATAAAAAAGTCAGTATTAATACGTTTTTCTTCATCATTTAAAACACTATATGAAATCGAATCTAATTTATTATTACCATAGAGTCCTGTAACTTCAGCTGGTGTGATTAAATCAATACTCCCTTTGTCTTTGAGGGCTTGAACTTTTTCTACTGAGTCCAGAGCCCCTCTAAATTCGGTTCTTCTGTGTATCAAAGTCACACTACTGGCAACCTGACTTAAAAAAATAGTCCAATCTAAAGCTGAATCTCCTCCACCTGCAATAACAACCCTCTTGTCGCGATATACTTCTGGGTCTTTGATCATATAGGCAACCCCATGATCTTCATAATCTGAGAGGTTTTTAATGGCGGGTTTTCGAGGCTCAAAACTTCCAAGTCCACCTGCAATCGCCACTACTGGGGCGTTGTGTTGGGTGCCCTTATTTGTAGTAACCAAGAAAGTACCATCTGCTTGTTTTTCAATCGTCTCTGCACGTTCACCTAAGGTAAAACCTGGTTTAAATTGTTTGGATTGTTCCAATAATTTCTTTGTTAAATCACCAGCTAAAATTTCTGGGTAGGCAGGGATGTCATAAATTGGCTTTTTAGGATAGATTTCGGAACATTGACCTCCAGGCGCTGCCAATGCGTCAATGAGATGACATTTGAGCTTAAGAAGTCCAGCTTCAAAGACAGCAAATAAGCCCGTTGGCCCAGCGCCGATGATAAGGATATCGGTCTTGATCATTTTAGGCTTCAATATTTATGACAGACTGAATTTGAGGTGCATATTTTTTGATGGTCATTTCTACACCAGACTTTAAAGTCATTTGATTGACTGTACAAGACGAGCAAGCCCCAATGAGTTGAACTTTAACAATTTCACCATTTTCAATGCCAATGAGATTGATATTTCCTCCATCATTTTGGAGAAAAGGTCGAATTTCATCCAGTGCTTTTTCAACATTTTTTTGTAAATCTTCTGAGCTCATAATCATTTTATTTATTTTTTACAGTACTACAACCTGCCATGGTTGTTATTTTTATAGCTTCTGTTGGCGGCAAGTCTTTATGACGTTTTACAGTTTCTTTTACAATTTCTTGCGTTAGTGATTTAAAAGCCAACGCAGTTTGTGTTACCTCTTGCAGGGCTGCTGGTCTTCCATAATCCCCTGCCTCTCTTATACTTTGAACAATGGGTATTTCTCCTAAGAAAGGAACCGCTAAATCCAATGCTAAATGTTTTGCACCTTCTTTTCCAAATATATAATATTTATTTTCAGGAAGTTCCTCAGCTACAAAATAGGCCATATTTTCAATGATTCCAAGAACAGGAACATTGATGTTCTCTTGTTGAAACATAGCCACGCCTTTTTTGGCATCTGAGAGTGCCACATTTTGGGGCGTACTCACAACCACAGCACCCGTGATAGGTAGAGACTGCATGATACTCAAGTGGATGTCTCCTGTACCAGGTGGTAAATCAATGAGTAAAAAATCTAGGTTGCCCCAAGCGGCATCAAATATCATTTGATTGAGAGCCTTGGAAGCCATGGGACCTCTCCAAATAACAGCTTGACTTGGTTTTGTAAAAAAACCAATGGATAAAATTTTAACTCCATAATTTTCAACAGGCTTCATTTTTGAGGCGCCATCGACCTGAACTGCTAATGGTTTATCAGAAACAACATCAAACATGATGGGAATAGAGGGACCATAGATATCTGCATCTAGAATTCCAACTTTGAAGCCCATATTGGCTAAAGTCACTGCAATATTTGAGGTAATGGTAGATTTTCCTACACCCCCCTTTCCTGAGGCAATTGCAATGATATTTTGGATACCAGCGATGGGTTTCCCCTTAATTTCATATTTTGGCTGAGGAGGGGCATCTACTGTTACGTTGATTTTAATTTTCGCTTTAGCATACACCAAATCATGAATGGCCTTCATGATATTAACCTCAGTGCGTTTTCTGGCTTGGAGCGTAGGATTAGAAATACTGATATCGATGATGACTTCATCATTAAAAATAACAACATTTTTGACGGCTTCACTTTCAATCATATTTTTGCCTTCGCCGGGAACGGTGATGGTTTTCAAAGCGCTTAAGATGTCTTTTTTTGTGAATTTCAAAGCGTGAAATACAGATTGATTGTTGGGTACAAATATACGCTTGATTTGCTAAAAAAACTAAAGTTCTTTTGAGGGATCCCAAAAAATAGTTTTAAAATTTTGAATTTGATTATTTTTGATTACAATGCCTTCACTTTCAAGTAATTGTTCCATCAAGTTAATCCCTTCAAAATGGTGTTTTCCAGTCAAAAATCCATTGCGATTTACCACGCGATGGGCGGGCACGTCTTTGCCGTGAGATGCAGTCATGGCATAGCCAACCATTCGTGCACTTTTTAAAGCGCCTAGCTGTCTTGCGATAGCTCCATAACTCGTCACGCGTCCAAATGGAATTTGACGTGCAATTTCGTAACAACGATCGAAAAAATTTGGGTTCACATCCATAGCAAATCAAATCAAATTAACAAATGTGACAATGGCAACCGCTAGGGTAATCAATGCAATGCAGTAATTCATGTTTTTTGGAGATGTGATTTTATTGTTCTTAATGCTTTCAAAGAATAAAATATAAATGTACAGCGCAATAAACGTTCCCATGGCAGCACCGGCGATATAAGCACCAATGCTGGTAGGGTCAAGCTGTAACCAACCCACAGACAATAAAGAGGTGACAACATAGGCTTGGAAAGGAATCGGAAAAATATTAAGTGCAGACATTAATACGCCTTGAAAAAAACGGCTTTGTTTACTTCTCATTCTAGCATCCACCTTTACAGCAGATGTTTGCTTTTTTGCCGTTAAGAAAAAGTAGAAAGAAATTAGTAAAAAAATGACGACCGCCACTCGCTTAAGAATGCTTGTAACATCTGGATGTTGATTTAAATATTTTGCAAACACCGTGGCTATATAAGTTTGTAGGCCTACCACAATACAAACTCCAACAGAAAATATAAAACTGCGATTATGGCCTTCCTCGAGACTGATTCTAGCGGCTGACATGTTGAGCATACCCGGAGGAATAACCCCTAAAAATGAGATCAATAAGCTCAGAAAAAAAATTATAGTAATGTCCAAGAGTTAGTGTATTTTAAATCTAAGATACGTAATTGCTTTTCCTTGCTCCAAATAGGTTTTTTCGTAAAAAGTTTGAATTCCAGTTACCACTTCTGGACTTCCCTCTTGGTGGTATATATCGTGGTTTGCATATTGAATGTCATGGCCAAGCCCTTGGAGCAGTCCCAAAGTATAGCCATGCATATATTCACTGTCAGTTTTTAGATGTACCACCCCATCAGCTTTAAGAATATGCTTATAGCGATTTAAAAATACAGGGTTGGTCAAACGATGCTTGCCGCGTTTATATTTGATTTGAGGGTCTGGAAATGTTATCCAAATTTCGTCAACTTCATGGGCTTCAAAAAGGCCTTCAATCAGTTCTATTTGGGCACGAATAAATGCGACATTAGGTAATTTATTTTCCTGAGCTGTCTTTGCGCCTCGCCAAAAGCGGGCCCCTTTAATATCAATGCCAATGTAATTCTTATTTGGGTCTCTTTCGGCCAACCCAACTGTATACTCTCCTTTTCCACATCCCAATTCTAAGACCAAGGGATGGTTGTTTTTAAAAAACTCAGCACACCACTGCCCTTTCAAAGAAAATTTATTTTCAACAAGGGTTTCGCGTGTGGGTTGGAAAACATTGGGAAATGTTTCGTTTTCTTTAAACCGTTTTAATTTATTCTTACTCCCCACAAGTGATTGTTTTGTGCAAAAATACACAAAGCAAAGTGATTAATTTGTTTCTAATGGTAAGGTAAATGAAAATTCACTACCTATTCCGTATTTACTGTCTACAAAGATATTTTCCTGATGCGCGTCAATGATATGCTTTACAATAGACAAGCCCAAACCAGAGCCCCCCTCACTTCGAGCACCACTTTTATCAACGCGATAAAAACGTTCAAATAATCGAGAAATATGCTGACCTTCAATACCTTCGCCATTGTCCGTTACGCGAACCACCACTCTATAATCTCCAAGTGGTTCAACGCTGATCTCTGTGGTTCCATTAACATGTCCGTATTTGATGGAATTTACAACAAGATTGGTTAAAACTTGTTGAATGCGCTCACGGTCTGCATGGACTATTAATTTCGTTTGTTCAGAATTTTCAAGAGATAATGTAATTTTTTTCTTTTTAGCCTTCATCTCTAATTCTTCAAAGACATTATGAACCAACTCTAAAATATCAAAATTTGAGGTTTCTAATTTTGACTCCCCAAATTCAATTTTTGTTATCATATCCAAATCCTGAACAATGTATATCAAGCGTTCAACACCCTTATCTGCTCTTTTTAAATATTTTTTTAAAACTTCTGGATCGCTCATCGCACCATCCAGTAGAGTAGAAATATACCCCTGAACCGTAAACAGTGGGGTTTTCAATTCGTGAGCTACGTTTCCTACAAACTCTTTTCTAAATTCTTCTCTTGCCTGAAACGACTGAACTTCTTGTTTTTTTAATTTGGCGTATTTACTAATTTCACTAGCTAGAAAGTCCATGTCTGCAGAAATGGGAACATTTTGTACAGGACTGGTTTTGGATTCTAAAATCATAATATCCTTATATATTTTTTCGATGCGCTTAAAAATATATTTTTTGATACTGTACTGAAAAATTAAAAACACCACAATGAATGTGATGCCTAAAAACCCCAAAGAAATTTTGACATCAAAACTGTTTTTGAAATACAAAAAAACACTCAGAGTGAGTGTTAAAACAAGAGACGTTAGCAGCGCGGTAATGATTGCAAAAGCATATGACTTTTTTGAAAATGAGCTCATTGATTTTGAAACTTATAACCAACGCCTTTAATCGTTTTAAATTTAGAGTCACCTAATTTTTCACGCAGTTTCCTTATATGAACATCAATGGTGCGCCCCCCAACAACAACTTCGTTACCCCATATTTTTTCCAAGATAACTTCGCGTTTAAAAACTTTCCCGGGCTTGGATGCCAACAAATATAGCAATTCAAATTCTTTTCTTGGTAAAACCATATCTAGGCCTTTGTAATTGATTTTATAGGCTTCTCTATCAATAGTGAGGCCATCTAAAACAATGGGGGCGTCTGAAATTGGATCACTTTGGGTTTTTAAACGTCTGAGCAAGGATTTAATTTTACTGACCAAAACTTTGGGCTTGATGGGTTTTGTAATGTAGTCATCGGCCCCGGCCTCAAAGCCAGCAACCTGAGAATAGTCTTCACCTCTTGCTGTCAGAAAAGTAATAAGCGTATTTTCAAGTTCAGGAATTTTTCTAATTTGTTCACAAGCTTCAATGCCGTCCATTTCAGGCATCATCACATCCAAAATGATAAGATGGGGTTTTTCTTTTTTGGCTTTCTTGATGGCTTTTTGACCATTATTGGCTGTAAAAACAGTGTAACCTTGGGCTGTTAGGTTGTAACTAATAATTTCAAGAATATCGGGCTCATCATCGACAAGTAATATTTTAATGTTTTTATGCTTCATATTGAACCAAAATAGTGAAGTAAATATATAGATTAAACTGCAAACTAAAAAAATGATTAACAATCTTAATATTAGCTTAATATTCCGGAAACCATCTAGGGACTTAAATAGGGTTTTGAGGCCATTTTAAATCACACCATAAAATTTGGCTTCAATTAAACTTGTATCACCATTTTGGAAATTAAAAATTTATAACGTCTTAATTTACAAAAAACACAATAATGTAAAATTAAAAATAAATTTATGTTAATATACACAATTTTGAAGGCTCGTAATGTTTTTGTAGCCTAAAAAAAACTATATTTAGGGTATCACTTTTAAAAAAAATATAATGAAACACTTTTACTTTCTACTTTTTACATTTTTTACTTTTAACTTGACCCATGGGCAAGGCTTAGAAGATTTTACGAACTCAAATGCTACAAGCAGCTATTCCGATAGTGCCTTTGAAGGCAATAATGGCATTACCTGGAGTTACATCGCCTCCAGAAAAGGTGATGATGGTACAAATGAGCAAGGAATAGAACTCCCAGCCTTATTGCTAAGGGGAGCTTCTTATGAAAGCAAGATTACATCCAGCGCAATCCCTGGAGGTATTTCAAATTTTTCTGTAAATTTATATAAGGGCTACACAGGTGGTGGTGACAGACAGGTTGAGCTATTTATCAACGGAGTTTCTAAGGGAACATCAACTCCTTTCGACGATTTCTCAGAATATACTTTTTCGGTTGACAATATAAATATTTCCGGAAACATTGTAATTGAGATTGTCAATACGACCCCCAAACAAATAATAATAGATAACATCTCTTGGACTGGTTTTTCGACGTCTTGTTCAGTTATATTTGGGCAAGCACAGTACAGTTGTGAAGGAAATTCAATCGGAGACAGTAACGACTTCGTGACTGTTAGTGTTCCGTATACAGGCTTAGACGCTGGAATTACCGCCCTTACAACTACCTCAGGAGGCTCCATTGGCGGGGACAATCCGGCAACAACTCCAGATGGAACAATCGTAATTTCAGGTGTTTCAGAGGGAAGTGGATGGGATCTGGTTTTAAATGGTGGCGACTGCGATGGTATTTCCACATCTGGAACCACTGAGGTGGATTTTTGTGATCCAATTCCGAACACATGTTATGACCTCAGCAATGGTGATGAATCTTTTGAACTTGTTGCTGTAGCTACCAATTCAGATTCAGATGTCTGGGCCAACAATTCAGGAACTTATACCATGAACGGATATTGCGGTAGTGGTTGTTCAGAAATTAGTGACACATGGCTTGTATTTGGTCCTTTAGACACAACTCAAACAAATGATTTAACTTTGTCATTTAATGCCGCTGAACAATTTGGTACAACAGATTTAGTTGTTGCATACACTGAGCAATATGGGGGCTGCCCTGCACTGTCCCAATGGATCACAGCTGCAACCATCTCAGATGCTGGAGCAATTGAAGTAGATTTTCCTCAAATCAATGGATCGGACGTTTATATTGGAATCCAATATTATGAAGATGGTACAGATGGGTCTTCTGGATGGACATTAACGGATGTTACATTAAATTCTTTTGGAAATTGTCCAACATTAGGAACCGTTACCCCTTCTGATTGCGCCACATGTGATGTCAGTTTAGACACAGCAGTTTATACTTGTAACAGCAATACAGTTGGAGACAACAATGACGGAGTAATAATTACCGTCCCATATACAGGTAGCGAACCAAGCCTGAGCTCCATAACCACTTCAAGTACTGGGAACCTTGGAGGAGATGACCCTGCCCAGACTGCTGATGGAAGCATTATTCTTTCAGGATTAAGTGAAGGGGATTCTTGGGACATAATACTAAATGGTGGTGATTGTGACGGCACAACAATTTCGGGGACTGTGCCTGCGGCTCTTTGCGACCCTGTTCTCGAGGGTCTGGTCATTAATGAAATTTTAGCAGATCCAGGTCTTGATGACGGAGATGCCAATAATGACGGGACAATTAACACTAGTCAAGATGAATTTTTTGAGTTGTATAATAATAGTGATGAAACTTTAGATATTTCTGGTTATACAATGGAAGACTTCGCTTCTATCAGACATACATTCCCAGAAGGCACTATTTTGCAATCCGGTGAGTTCTTAGTAATTTTTTCAGGTGGATCCTTAGACAATTTTAGTGGAAATGCGCAAATTGCATCCACTGGCGCTTTGGGTCTAAATAATAGCTCAGATTATGTTACTATTAAGAATCCATCAGGAGCTATCGTATTGTCTGAAAATTACACGGGTGCATCAGATCAATCGGTTTGTAGAGATCCTGATTTTACAGGAGATTTTGTTGGACATCTATCTCATTCAACTAACCCCAGATTATTCAGTCCAGGACAAAGAAATGATACCCCACTTTCCATTAATGATTATCAAAATAATTTATTTGTGATGTATCCTAACCCAAGTAATACAGGATTTGTAAACATTAAATCCAACCAAATGGGTGCGGTACAAGCACAAGTTTTTGACATGCTTGGAAAGCAAATGATTGACACAACAGTGGTTAATGAACGTCTTGAAGTGTCCAGTTTGAATGCTGGCATCTACATTGTCAAATTGACCCAAAATGACAGAACAACAACTAAAAAATTAATTCTTCAATAATTAATTTTTAAATTCCAATTCGAGAGCGTTGCTACGGCAGCGCTCTTTTTTTGTCTATTTTTGTAACTCCATTTTAGAATTTATGGATTTCAGTTCAATTTTTAATATCGACACCAATGCTGCTTTTGAAAAAAAAGCACTTGATATTTTCAAATTTCAGTTTGAAAACAATTCGCTATACCGCTCCTTTTGTGATCTGCTATATAAAAATCCGGCCGATATCCATAAATTAGAAGACATTCCCTTTTTACCCATAGAATTTTTTAAAACCCACAGCGTCCTATCCTCCAAAGCAGCCATTGAACAAACTTTTAGCAGCAGTGGTACAACCAACAGCATTACGAGTCAACATCACATAACGGATCTGAGAGTTTATAAAAACAGTTTCATTAAAGGATTTGAAGGGGTTTATGGCTGCATTGAAGATTTTACCATTCTAGCCTTACTGCCATCCTATTTAGAACGCAAAGGATCCTCTTTGGTCTATATGGTTGATGATATGATAAAAAAATCTGGACATCCAAAGAGTGGGTTTTATTTAGACGATTTGAAAGGATTGAGAGATACCCTTTTAAAACTTGAGGCTACGGGACAAAAAACGCTGCTCATTGGTGTGTCTTATGCCCTTTTGGATTTGATCGAATTTCATCAATTTGAATTAAAGCACACCTTAGTGATGGAAACAGGAGGCATGAAAGGGCGTCGCAAAGAGTTAATCAAATCAGAGCTGCACGCCTTGTTAAAAAAAGGATTTGGTCTTGAAACCATTCACAGCGAATACGGCATGACCGAATTGTTGTCTCAGGCCTATTCAATGAGAGATGGGCTTTTTTCAACACCCCCTTGGATGCAAATATTAATTCGGGATCCTGAGGATCCTTTTAAAATATTAAAAGAAGGCAAATCTGGCGGCATCAATGTAATTGATCTGGCCAATATCAACTCTTGTGCATTTATCGCCACACAAGACTTGGGGAAAATGCATAAAAATGGGCTTTTCGAGTTACTTGGTCGCTTTGACCAATCCGATATAAGAGGCTGTAATTTGATGGTGGTTTGAACTTAAACCGCGCGAATGATAAAAGTACTGCGTTTTCCGCGATTGATAATGATGTAAGTGTCATTAATCAAGTCTGAAACATGAATTAAATAAGTTTCATTTACTTTTTCTTTATTGACTGATACTGAATTTTCTTTTAGCGCGCGACGGGCTTCTCCGTTGGAAGCTAAGAACCCAGTTTCAGAGCACAACCCCGCGATCATGTCTAGACCCGCTTCAATTTTTGCTCTGGAAACATCGGCCTGAGGCACGCCTTCAAAAACTTCTAAAAAGGTGGCTTCATCCAAGCTGCTAATGTCCGTTTTGAATGCCTTACTGTACAAGATTTGTGAAGCTTTTTCCGCGTTTTCACAATTGGCGGCACCATGAACCATATTTGTAACCGCTTGCGCCAATCTTTTTTGAAGCACTCTGGCATGGGGTTGCTTTTTATGCGACTCAATCAAATCATCGATTACATCTTTTTCTAAAAACGTAAAGATTTTAATATACTTCTCCGCATCTTCATCACTAGAATTTAACCAGTATTGATAAAATTTATAGGTCGAGGTACGTTTGGCATCCAGCCACACATTGCCACCCTCGCTTTTTCCAAATTTTGAACCATCTGTTTTGGTGATCAATGGGCATGTGATGGCGAATCCTTTACCATTGGCGGCACGTCGTATCAATTCGGTTCCAGTGGTGATGTTACCCCACTGATCGCTTCCACCCATTTGAAGGGTACAACCTAAAGATTGGAATAAATATAGAAAATCATAGCCTTGCACCAGTTGATAGGTGAATTCTGTAAAACTCATTCCTTCCTTGCTTTCTGAAGCGATTCTGTTTTTCACTGAATCTTTCGCCATCATATAATTAACGGATATGTGCTTCCCAACATCACGAATAAATTCTAAAAACGAAACGTCTTTCATCCAGTCGTAATTATTGACCATCAAAGCGGCATTAAGATCTTGGGTGTCAAAATCTAAAAAATGAGCCAATTGTTTTTGAATGGCCTTTTGGTTGTGGCGAAGCGAGAGTTCGTCTAATAAATTGCGTTCCGCAGATTTTCCTGAAGGATCTCCAATCATCCCTGTAGCGCCACCAACCAATGCCACGGGTTTATGCCCACAGCGTTGAAAATGAGCCAATAACATAATTGGAACCAAGTTACCAATGTGTAATGAATCGGAGGTTGGATCAAAACCTATGTAGGCTGTGCGCATGGTTTCTAGAAGATGCGCCTCAACGCCTGGCATATGGTCGTGAAGTATACCGCGCCATTTTAAAACTTCTATAAAATTTTTGGTCATTTTATAATTCTTGATAAACAAAGATAAAAGATTCAGTAGGGATGAGAAAAGAAAAATCAGTAATTTCGCAACATGGTATTAGTCACAGGTGGCACCGGACTTGTTGGAAGTCACTTACTTCTTAAATTAGCACAACAAAATCAATCTGTTCGAGCAATCTACAGAAAGGGTGCGGATCTCAATCGGGTCAAAACTGTTTTTTCTTACTATTCTATAAATTCAAAATCACTTTACGATACCATTGAATGGACTGAAGCAGATTTAAATGATTTACCAAAGTTAACCATGGCGTTTAGAGACATAACCCATGTGTTCCACTGTGCCGCTTATATTTCTTTTGATCCTGCCAATTATAAAATTTTGAGAGCGACTAATATCAAAGGAACTGCCAATATTGTGAATTTATGCATTGCAAATAAGGTTGAAAAGTTATGCCATGTCAGCAGTGTAGCGACTTTGGGTTACAATGCGGATTTAATAACGGAAGAAACCCTTTGGGAGGGCAATCAAAATCAAAGCGTTTACGCCATCTCAAAATATGGGGCAGAAATGGAAGTGTGGCGGGCTTCTCAAGAAGGGGTGTCGGTGGTAATTGTTAATCCTGGTGTGATTTTGGGGCCTGGTTTTTGGAATTCTAGCAGTGGTATATTGTTCAAAGTAGCGGCAAAGAAACAACGCTATTATACAAATGGGAGAACAGGCTACGTAGCCGTTAATGATGTCGCTAAAGCGATGCTGAATTTAATGGAATCCGATATTAAAAATCAGCGTTACGTTCTGGTGGCTGAAAACCTAACCTATAAAGAGATCCTCACTACCGTTGCTAAAAGCATGAAGGTAGCGCCCCCTACAAAACTGGCTTCCGAACGTATGCTACAGTTCGCATTGATTTACGATTGGCTGCAGTCTAAATTATTGGGAAGAAAAAGACGGCTGAGCAAAGCCCTGTGCCGTGCGCTTACAAGGGACTCTAAATTCAGTTCCGAAAAAATAAAAATAGGCTTAAAATCCTTCAAGTTTACGCCTATTCCCAAGGCAATTCAACAAACGGTTAAATATTTTTTCTAAGCTGATCTTTAGTCAATTTGCGATTTTTTTTTCTGATTTCAATTAAAGAATCTTTTTTTCGCTTTCTTGTGGTGTCCGGTTTTGCCTTTTGGATTTCAATACGCTTTTGGATACGCTGTTTTTCGTTATCAAGTTTTTGTTTTACACGCTGATAAATTAAGCTGTATTGGTCAATATTACGGGCGTAATACGCATTGCTATTTTCAAACTGTGCCGAATCAATATTATGTTTTTTAAAAACGTATTCCAATGGGTTTTTAAGCCGATCCTCTAATATTTTTTTATTGGCACCTTGAGCTGAATTTAAAATCATAAGATCACTTAAGATTTCCACCATTTGATCTTCAGCAATCAAGTCCGAAGGGGTTTCATAGGAGTTTTTATTACAAGACTGCAGAATGAGGACAAGTGCTAAAAAATGGAGAAATTTCATCGGTTGAATGTAAGGCGCATGGCCGAATTTTTGTTTGTAAATTTATTATTTTGATAGACTAAATTACCATTTAAAATGGTGTGGGTGATTCTGGACTTAAAAGTGACCCCCTCAAAAGGGGACCAGCCACACTTGTATAAAATATTTTCTGAAGTAACAGTCCACGGGTTGTGCGGGTCTACTAAAATTAAATCTGCAAAATAGCCTTCACGAATAAAGCCTCTTTTTTCAATTTGAAATAAAATAGCGGGATTATGGGCCATTTTTTCTACCAGCTTTTCAATTGAAATTTTGCCTTTGTGATAGGCTTCCATCAGTGCTACTACCGCATGTTGAACCAAAGGTCCGCCTGAGGGGGCTTTGGGATATAGATTTGCTTTTTCTTCCCTAGTATGAGGGGCGTGATCTGTGGCAATGACATCAATTCTATCGTCCAATAGAGCCTCCCACAAGGCTTCTCGATCTTTGGTTGTTTTCACGGCTGGATTCCATTTGATAAAGGTTCCTTTCGTGTCGTAATCTTCATCAGAGAACCAAAGGTGGTGGATGCAAACCTCCGCAGTAATTTTTTTCTTTTCCAATGGTTTTTTGTTGGAAAATAAGGCCGTTTCTTTGGCTGTAGACAAGTGAAAAACATGCAATCTAGCGCCTGTTTTTTTTGCCAATTCAATGGCTTTTGATGATGACAAATAACAAGCTTCTTCACTTCTTATAACGGGATGAAATTTAATGGGGATGTTGTCGCCGTATTCGTCCTTGAATTTTTTAGTATTGGAACGAATGGTTTCCTCATCTTCACAATGCACAGCGATCAGTAAATCTGTGCTAGCAAATATCTTTTCTAAAACCTCTGGGTTGTTAACCAACATATTACCTGTTGAGGAGCCTAGAAAAAGCTTAAGGGCTGCCACATTTTTAGAATCAACTTTAAGAATTTCATCTAAATTATCATTGGTGCCTCCAAACATAAATGAATAGTTGGCGTAGGACGTTTCTGAGGCCTTGGTGAATTTTTCTTCAAGCTTTTTAATGGTCGTAGCTTGGGGTTTGGTGTTAGGCATTTCTATAAAAGAAGTGATCCCCCCGGCAATGGCTGCTCTTGACTCTGTCTCAATGGTTCCTTTGTGAGTTAGACCTGGTTCTCTAAAATGAACTTGGTCATCAATCATACCTGGTAATAAAAATTTATTTTCAGCATCAATAACTAGGGTGTCAGCGTTTTTTGCGCTTATTGACGGGGCAATTTCTTTGATTATTTGACCTTCAATTAACAAGTCCCCCACCAAGATTTCTCCCAGATTTACAATGCGTGCATTTTTAATTAATATTGATGATTCTTGCATTTATAATTTGCGTAAAATTTGTTTAACGCGCAAGATCAAAACTCCCTTTATTGCTTCTGATATGATGCCTTTTGTAAGTTTAGATGTGCCTTTGACGCGGTCGGTAAAGATAAT
>CAJWDI010000037.1:0-17969 GCA_913031185.1 uncultured Flavobacteriaceae bacterium
TATATGGAGAACCATTTTGACAAGCGTTTGAACCCAACACTACTGGTCGAA
The DNA here is from genome assembly GCA_913031185.1 of uncultured Flavobacteriaceae bacterium. Taxonomy (GTDB): domain Bacteria; phylum Bacteroidota; class Bacteroidia; order Flavobacteriales; family Flavobacteriaceae; genus UBA3537. The sequence continues at coordinate 52 of CAJWDI010000037.1, forward strand.
GGCTCCAAGAGTGTCATTTCATTGACCTATAATTATCATACCGATCAACTGCAGCAAGACCCTACTGCTCCAAAAATCAGCAAGTATGCATATGGGGTTGATTACCATTACGTAATCAAAGACAAATTGAATCAACTTTTAGAATTTATAAAAGCAGAAATTGGAGATGTACACGGCCGTGCATTTGTTGATTCTGCACCGATTATGGAGAGAGCATGGGCCAAAAAATCGGGTTTGGGCTGGATCGGTAAAAACAGTAATCTAATCACACAAAAAGTAGGTTCTTTTTATTTTATTTCTGAACTGATTGTCGATTTAGATTTAGAAGTTGATCATGCTGTGACCGACCACTGTGGCAGTTGCACAGCTTGTATTGATGCCTGCCCAACAGAAGCTATTACAGAACCCTTTCAGGTTGATGGCAGTAAATGCATTTCGTATTTTACCATAGAATTAAAAGACAACATTCCAAACGAAATGAAAGGAAAGTTAGACCATTGGGCGTTTGGTTGTGATGTATGTCAAGACGTATGTCCTTGGAATCATTTCTCAAAACAGCACAGCGAGCCACTGTTCAATCCCAAGCCAGAATTACTTTCAATGACCAAAAATGATTGGGAAGAAATTACCCAAGAAACCTTCAGTAAAGTATTTAAAAAATCCGCTGTGAAGAGAACTAAATACAGTGGTTTAAAGCGTAATATTGAATTTTTAAAGGAATAACCCTGAGTGTCCATGTCAAAAATACCCCTAACTTTGTATCTTTAATAACTAAAATTTATTATGTCAAAACGAACCAGACACGAACTTGAGGCCCTTGCGTACCATGCCAAGCCAAATCCAGGGAAAATACAAGTTATACCCACTAAAAAATACGCCACTCAGCGAGATTTGTCTTTGGCTTATTCTCCGGGGGTAGCGGCACCTTGTCTCGAAATTCAAAAAAATCCTTCAGAAGCCTACAAATACACCTCTAAAGGAAATTTAGTGGCTGTTATTTCTAATGGAACAGCGGTTTTAGGATTAGGGAATATTGGTCCCGAGGCTTCAAAACCTGTTATGGAAGGTAAGGGGCTTTTATTTAAAATTTTTGCAGATATCGACGTTTTTGATATTGAGGTTGATACTGAAGATATTGAAGAATTTATCGCAACGGTTAAAAATATAGCCCCCACATTTGGAGGCATTAATCTAGAAGATATCAAAGCCCCCGAAGCTTTTGAAATTGAAAAACGGCTTAAGGCAGAATTAAATATCCCAGTGATGCATGACGATCAACATGGGACAGCGATTATTTCTGCTGCTGCGCTTCTCAATGCGCTTGAATTGGCAGGTAAGAACATTGATGAGGTGCAAATTGTGGTTAGTGGGGCCGGGGCTGCTGCCATCTCGTGTACAAGGCTTTACAGATCATTTGGGGCCAAACGCGAAAACATAGTGATGTTAGACAGTAAAGGTGTGATACGCCAGGACCGTGACAATCTAAGCTCTCAAAAGTCTGAATTTGCGACTGCTAAGGATGTAAATTCTCTGGAAGACGCCATGGTGGGTGCCGATGTTTTTATAGGACTTTCAATAGCAGATTTGGTCACTCCAAAAATGCTAAAATCCATGGCAGCGAAACCGATTGTATTTGCGATGGCCAATCCAGACCCTGAAATAAAGTACAATTTAGCTGTAAAAACGCGTGATGATATCATCATGGCTACGGGTCGAAGCGACACGCCAAACCAGGTCAATAATGTATTGGGCTTTCCTTTTATATTCAGAGGTGCTTTGGATGTGCGCGCCACGACCATAAACGAAGCCATGAAAAAGGCTGCAGTTGTTGCCCTAGCAGACTTAGCCAAGGAACCTGTTCCAGAGCAAGTGAATGTTGCTTATGGAGAAATGCGCCTTACTTTTGGTAATGATTATATCATTCCAAAACCTTTTGATCCCAGATTAATCGCTAAAATTCCTCCAGCGGTTGCCAAAGCAGCCATGGAAAGCGGCGTTGCTCAGGCTCCTATTTCAGATTGGGAAAAATACGAAAGCAGATTATTGGACCGCATGAACGCCGATAATAAAATTGTACGGCTGTTATCTGACGGAGCGAAATCAAACCCCAAACGCGTGGTATTTGCGGAAGCCGATCAGTTGGACGTGCTTAAAGCGGCTCAAATTGTTCACGAAGAGGGCATTGCGCATCCCATTTTATTAGGGAATAAAAAACAAATTGAAAGTCTGAAATCAGAACTAGAATTTGATGCTGATGTACCTATTATTGACCCCAAAGATGAGGCTCACAACGCACAGAAAAACAAATACGGGGAAGTGTTTTGGAAACAACAAAAGCGTAGGGGTCAAACACTTTTTTCTGCCCAAAAACTCATGCGTGAGCGCAATTACTATGCTGCCATGATGGTCAATGAAGGCGATGCAGATGCCTTGATAACAGGCTATTCCAGGAGCTACCCATCGATTGTAAAGCCGATGTTGGATTTAATAGGATTAGCCCCGGGTTCAACAAGAATTGCAACCACTAACGTGATGATCACTCAGCGTGGACCGATGTTTTTAAGTGATACAGCCATCAATATCAACCCTACGGCACACGATTTGATTAAAATTACACAAATGACTTCTGGTGTAATGAAAATGTTTGGCATTAAACCAGTTATGGCCATGCTGTCTTATTCAAATTTTGGATCCTCCAAAGATCAAACGGCCACAAAGGTAAGGGAAGCAGTTGCTTATTTACACCGTCGCCATCCCGATTTGTCTGTCGATGGCGAACTGCAAACGGACTTTGCCTTGAACAGTAAACTGCTCAAGGCCAATTTCCCATTTTCAAAACTTGCCAATAAAAAAGTAAATGCCTTAATTTTTCCAAATTTAGAATCGGCTAACATCACCTATAAATTGCTGAAAGAACTCAATAATGCTGAATCAATTGGACCCATTATGATGGGGCTTAAAAAACCGGTTCATATCATCCAATTTGGAGCCAGTGTGGATGAAATTGTAAACATGACAGCTGTGGCTGTCATTGATGCCCAACAAAAACAGAAGCAATAAAAAATACAGCCTCCGTTTTTCATCTTAAAATGTATGATAATTTTAGTACATTTGAGGTTCTAATATTCAAAAGATGATTACTCAAATTAGAGGTAGATTGGTTGAAAAGTCACCCACAGGGGTGGTTATTGACTGCAATGGTGTAGGCTATTTTATTCATATTTCCTTACATACATTTTCTCAGCTTACAGATAGTGAGTCAATTAAACTCTTGACACATTTACAAGTCAAGGAAGATGCTCATCAGCTTTATGGCTTTGCAACAGCTATGGAACGGGAAATTTTTAGACTTTTAATCTCTGTAAGCGGTATAGGTACCAATACTGCAAGAACCATGTTGTCTTCGTTGACACCAAAACAAGTTCGAGAAGGTATTGCGGCCGAAGATGTAGCTCTAATTCAATCGGTCAAAGGGATTGGGCTTAAAACCGCTCAGCGTGTGATCATTGATCTTAAGGATAAGATTTTAAAAATATATGATATTGATGAAACTCTTTCTGTTTCAAACAATACAAATAAAGATGAAGCGTTATCTGCATTGGAAGTATTGGGTTTTGCTAAAAAGCAAAGCGAACGTATCGTTATGAAAATATTGAGCAACACTCCAGAGGCTTCTGTGGAGTTTCTCATAAAAGAGGCTTTAAAAAATCTTTAAGTATTGAAAATTATCAACGCCAAAATAATTTTGAGACGTCATTTTCTTGTGGCAGCTTTGCTGACTTGCACATGCTTTGTTTGGGGACAACAACCCGCTGTGGTTAGAGATTCCACCTCCACCACTTTCTCTTTTAGAAACTTAGAGATCCCAAACCCCAACAGTATCGTTAGTCAGTATACTTACGACCCCACAACGGACCGTTATTATTACACGTCTAAAATTGGTGAATATAATATCAATTATCCAGTCATTTTAACCCCTAAAGAATTTCAAGAACTTATACAAACCGAAAACTTAAAACTATATTATAAAGAAAAAATTGATGCATATAAAGGTTTAAAAGATGGCGACGACGCTGCCAGGAAAAATTTAATTCCAGATCTTTATGTGAACAACAAATTTTTTGAATCAATTTTTGGGAGTAACGTCATTTCTATTGTACCCCAGGGCTCCGTTGAAATGGACCTTGGTGTGATGTATACAAAGCAAGAGAATCCTTCATTTTCACCAAGAAATCAAAGTAATTTTACTTTTGATTTCGACCAACGTATCAGCTTAAGTCTTATGGGCAAAATTGGGACTCGGTTGCAAGCGAATTTAAATTATGACACCCAGTCTACCTTCGATTTTCAGAATATTTTTAAACTTGATTTTGACCCCACAATTGATGGTGGTGAAGATAATATACTTCAGAAATTAGAAATTGGAAATATCAGCATGCCGCTAAACAGTTCACTAATCAGTGGGGCACAGTCCTTATTTGGAGTTAAAACCGAACTGCAATTTGGGAAAACGCGCATTACGGGTGTTTTTTCTGAGCAACGCTCGGAAACACGAAACATTGTTGCGCAAGGCGGAGGGACACTTCAAGAATTTGATTTTTTTGGCTTGGATTACGACGAAAATAGACATTTTTTCTTAGGCCATTATTTTAGAGAAAACTACGATCAAGCGCTGGAAAATTACCCTTTTATAAATTCTCAGGTTCAAATTACCAGGATTGAGGTTTGGGTTACCAATCGCACCAACCAGACGCAAAATATTCGCAACATTGTTGCATTACAAGATCTTGGAGAGTCTTCAAGAATAGGTCTTGCAGCACCGCCTATAGGCTTTATTAACGTTGGCCCTGGGGCTTATCCCAACAATTCCAATAATGCTTTTGATCCCACTATTATAGGGGAATCAGGGTCTCAACTAAATGAAGCAATTAGAGATATTGCCACTGCTCAGTCTGGGTTTTTAGTCAATGGAGTCAATGAAGGTTTTGATTATGGTAAATTGGAAAATGCCAGAAAATTAAATCAAAATAGTGAGTATAAAGTCAATACCCAATTGGGATATATTTCCTTGAACCAGAGGCTTCAAAATGATGAGGTTTTGGCAGTGGCCTATCAATTTACGGTTGGTGGTGAAGTTTATCAAGTAGGTGAGTTTGCCAATGATGGAGTTAATGCAACCGATGTCAATACCAATGTCAATTCCGGTAATCAAATTGTGAACAACCAAAGTTTGGTGTTGAAAATGTTGAAAAGTCCAGTAACAAATGTCGATCAGCCCATTTGGGATCTGATGATGAAAAATATTTACAGCACTGGCGCTTATCAACTTTCGCAGGAAGATTTTAAATTGAATATTTTTTACAATGAAACCTCCTCCTTAAACTACATTACCCCCGCCAGTGGGACCCCTTTTCCAGCGCCGCTTGGAAATGCAGATCCCATTAATGAGATTCCATTGATTAGACTTTTTAATTTTGACCGTTTAAATTACAATAACGATCCACAAAACAAAGGAGATGGTTTTTTCGATTTTGTGCCACAAATCACTGTGATTCCAGAAAATGGAATGATTATTTTTACAAAAGTTGAGCCCTTTGGAAGTTATTTATTTGAAACGTTGCGTTTGAATCCATCTGAATCTTATGAATCGGAGGAATCTACCCCAGGGAATTACAATGCGAACCAATCTAAATATGTATACAGATCTTTGTATAGCAGTACCAAGACTGCGGCACTTCAAGACAGTGAGAAAAATAAATTTCAAATCCGTGGCCGTTATAAATCCACAGGCGGCTCAGGAATCCCAATTGGCGCCTACAACGTTCCCAGGGGCTCTGTGAAAGTTACTGCTGGAGGCCGTGTTTTGGTTGAGGGAGTTGACTACACGGTCAATTATCAAATCGGAACGGTTCAGATTTTAGACCCTTCCTTACAGAGTTCCAACACGCCGATTCAAGTTTCTGTTGAAAACAATGCAGTTTTTGGGCAGCAAACAAAACGCTTTACAGGCTTTAACATTGAGCATCAATTCAACGAAAATTTTGTATTGGGAGGAACCCTACTTAACTTAAATGAAAGGCCAATCACCCAAAAAGCAAATTATGGCACCGAGCCCATTAACAACACCATCTTTGGCTTGAATGGAAATTATTCCACAGAAGTGCCTTTTCTTACTAGGATGGCTAACAAATTACCAAATATTGACACCGATGTGACGTCTAATTTATCGGTTCGTGGGGAGTTTGCTTACTTAAAGCCTGGGGCTCCAAAGGGTACTGATTTTAACAGTGAAGTAACTTCTTATATTGACGATTTTGAAGGCACTCAAAATGGCATAAGTTTACTCAGTCCGCAGTCTTGGTTTTTATCGAGCCGCCCCAAAGCATTGGGTCGAGTTTATGCACAGGGAAGTGAGGATGATAATGGTTATCAAAATGGTTTTGACCGTGCCTTGCTTAATTGGTATACCGTAGATCCCATTTTTTATAGCTCTCAACGTCCTGGTGAAATTACAGATAACGATGTCTCTAATTTATACACAAGACGCATTTTTATTGATGAATTATTTCCAGAAGTAGATTTAGTTACCGGACAATATACTGTTATAAACTCTTTGGACCTAGTATACAGACCGACAGAACGTGGGCCATATAACTACCAATCCGGTGCCGAAGACGGGATCTTAGAAAACCCTCAAAACAGTTGGGCAGGTATTTCGAGGCAATTGACCTCTACAGACTTTGAACAGGCCAATGTGGAATACATAGAATTTTGGTTGATGGATCCTTTTCTCGACAATCCATCGAATTCTGGAGGTAAACTTGTATTAAATCTCGGAAATATTTCTGAGGATGTGATTAAAGACGGTACAAAACAGTATGAAAATGGCCTGCCTGTCGACGGGGACATCAGTTTATTACCACAAACTGCCTGGGGTACCGTAAACCCGCAAAATCAATCTTTAATTTATGCCTTTTCTTCCCAAGGTCAAGAACGAGATAATCAAGATGTAGGTTTGGATGGTTATGATGATAGTGAAGAAGCCAGTGCGGATCCAAGATTTTCGGCCTTTTCAAATTTATCTGATCCGGCCAATGATAATTACACCTACTTTTTAAACACAACTGGGGATATTTTTGAGCGTTACAAGTATTACAATGGTCTGGAAGGGAATTCTCCAGATGTTTTTACAGAAACCAACCGCGGCTCAACAACCCAGCCTGATGTTGAAGACATCAACAGGGACAACACCATGAATACGATTGACAGCTATTATGAATATGAAATAGAGATCAATTCTGCCGCACTTAATAATGCCAATAACCCTCTCATTGTTGATCGGAAAACTGTTGCGAACATTACCCTTCCTAACGGATCCCCCTCCGGTAATATCAACTGGTATCAATTTAGGATTCCTCTCACAGGATATACAAATGCCGTTGGTGGGATTTCTGATTTTAGATCCATTCGGTTTACAAGGCTTTATTTGGAAGATTTTACAGAAACAACTGTTTTTAGATTTGGGACTTTTGACTTGGTAAGAAGTGATTGGAGGCGTTTTCAGCAGGCTTTAGATGAAGAGTCTGACGCTGCTACTTTAATAGAACCCACTGTTTTTAGCGTTGGAATCGTTGGCATACAAGAGAATGATGGGAGTTATGTGTCTCCTCCCAGTGTTCAACGCGAGCAATTGAACAACAACAATACCATCGTCCGTCAAAATGAACAGTCTTTAGTTGTTGATGTATGTGACTTGGAACGAAGCGATTCTAGAGCAGTTTTTAAGAATATCAATGTGGACATGCGTCAGTATAAAAAGGTGAAAATGTTCATCCATGCGGAGGATGGAGAGTCAGATAGTTTCCAACAAGGAGACTTGGTTGCTTTCGTTCGAATGGGGAATGATTTCACACAAAACTATTATCAAATGGAGCTCCCGTTAAGAAAATCTTCAGGTGCTGTAGGCGCTGCAGAATCCGAAGTTTGGCCAGAATTCAACGCACTTAATATTCCTTTAGAATTGCTTGAAAAAATCAAATCTTTAGGCATCAGTCAAGGGACTTTAAGTAATGAAGATCCTACTTTTTATAATGTTATTGATGGAGAATTGCAGGAAATTCCTGTCGATGGCTTTTCGCCCTTTTCGTTAGGGGTAAATTCCTCTCAAACCGAAACCCCATTTGAGCAACGGATTGCCATAAAAGGAAATCCGAATTTTGGAGATATCAGATCTTTAATGATTGGTGTTAAAAACATCGGGTCTAATGACTTATGTGCCGAGGTGTGGTTCAACGAACTTCGGATTGCAGATATGGACAACGAAGGGGGTTGGGCCACCATCATGAGCATGGATTCAAATATTGCTGATTTTATGAACGTGAATGCCAACATTAAACGCAGTACTACAGGATTTGGAAATCTAGATCAAGGCCCCAATGAGCGCAGCCGTGAGGACTTAAAACAATATGATGTGGTTACCAATATGAACTTGGGTCAATTACTACCAAAAAAATGGGGTTTTCAAATTCCTTTTAACTATGGTCAGAGTGAAACAATGATTACCCCAGAATACGACCAACAATACAAGGATTTGAAACTACAAAGCCGATTAGATGCTGCTGATAACAGTGATGAAAGAGAACGAATTCTTTCTCAATCTGAAGATTATACCAAGCGACAAAGCATTAATCTTATTGGTGTGAAAAAGCAACGAACCGGAGATGCCAAACCCAGAGTCTATGATATTGAAAATTTGACTTTTAACTATTCCTATAACGAAACACAACACCGCGATTTTGAGATTGAAAATGCTTTGGATCAAAATGTACGTGTTGGCGCCAACTACAGTCACAGTTTTCAACCTCTTAATTTTGAACCTTTCAAGAAAAACGATTCTCTTTTCACGGGGCGTTATTGGAAAATTTTGAAAGACTTTAATTTGAATTTATTGCCCACAAGTTTGACAATCAATTCAGATGTCAACAGACAATTCAACAGTCAAAAATTTAGAGATGCCGATTTGGGTGCTAACAACCTTGTAATTGATGAATTGATTCGTAGAAATTACACCTTTGACCTTCAATACACCATCAATTATCAATTAAGTAAAGCCTTGAGTCTAAATTTCACATCCTCAAACAATCATATTGTACGAAATTATTTTATCAATGATGATTTGAATGGTGATCAAGATCCAGACTTAGACATATGGGACCGTTTTTTCGATTTTGGTGATCCCAACCGCCACACCCAACAGTTAGGCATCAATTATGCATTACCATTAAACAAGATTCCGACTTTTGATTTTATCAACGCAAACTATTCCTATTCGGGTGATTTCCAATGGAGTAAAGGTTCCGATCTTTTTGGGCAACTCAATGTTGACGGTCAAACTTATAATTTAGGGAACTCTATTTCCAATGCCAACCAACACAACTTTAATAGTGCCTTTGACATGCGAAAACTCTACCGTTACTTGGGGGTAAAAAAATCCAGCTCAAATCGAAATTCCAGAAGACCCTCTTCGCGTTCTGGATTTGAAACGAGCCCTACTGAAACTCCAAAAAGAAATTCTAAAAAGAAATCTAAATTAAAAGAAATTGGAATTGGCTTGCTCACAAGTATCAATAGGATGCAACTTAATTACGCTGAAAACAACAGTTCTTTTTTACCAGGATATTTACCTACACCCGGTGTCATGGGTACGCTACAACCAACTTTGGGTTACACCTTAGGAAGTCAAAGAGATGTTCGTTATATCGCGGCTCAAAACGGATGGCTTACGACCTTTGATCAGTTCAATCAGCAATACACAGAGACCCATAATGAGAACTTGGATTATGCCATTAATACAGAGCCCATCCCGGATTTGAAAATTGACTTTACAGGCGGTAAAACTTATGCCACGAACTTTACCGAAAACTTTAATACCATTGACAGCAATGGTGATGGTCTAAGCAACAGTTATAATTCGCTCATACAAAACACTTTTGGTAATTTTAATATTTCCACTTCACTCATCCGTACTGCATTCAGTAAAAGTGACGAACTCAATTCCTCAGCATTTGAAACTTTTAAAAGCAACCGTTTGGTAATTGCACAACGATTGGCAGATAATTTTTATGGCGCTGCTGGTTACGCCACTGATATTGATGGATACCCACTAGGATTTGGAAAAAATAGTCAGGCTGTTCTACTTCCCGCATTTTTGTCTGCTTACACTGGTAAAGGAGCCAATCAAGTTAGCCTCAGCGCCTTCCGAGACATACCGATCCCCAATTGGAATTTAAAATATACAGGATTAATGAGAAATAAATGGTTTAAAAAGAATTTTAGACGCTTTTCAATCACCCATGGTTATAGAGCCTCCTATACCATAAATCAATTTAGAACAAATTTAGACTATCAAGCTGCGGACCCCACTTTGGATTACGCCTCTCAAGACGCCAATGTACTAGACCAATCGGGAAATTATAAAAGCCAAACTTTGTTTAGCAATGTCAACTTAGTGGAACAGTTTAGCCCGCTTGTTAAGTTAGATTTTGAAATGAAAAATTCGATTAAATTTTCTGGAGAAATAAAAAAAGACAGAAGCCTATCCATCAGTTTTGATAACAATCTTCTTACAGAAATTCAAGGCTATGAGTACATATTTGGTTTGGGTTATCGCATCAAAGATTTAAGAATAAGATCCAAACTTGCAGGGCCTCGTAAAATTGTAAAAAGTGACTTAAATATGAAAGCAGATATTTCTGTTAGAAACAATAAGACCATTATCCGCTATTTGGATTTAGACAACAATCAAATCAGTGCAGGGCAAACCATATGGAGTATAAAGTATGCAGCAGACTATGCTTTCAGTAATAACCTGACTGCGATTTTCTACTTTGATTATGCTTTTTCTGAATACGCGATATCGACCGCTTTCCCGCAAACAACCATACGCTCTGGATTTACCTTGCGTTACAATTTTGGAAACTAATTTTAAAACACAAAAAATGAATATCCCAGAAGAATTAAAATATACTAAAGACCACGAATGGATTCGTATTGATGGTGAAATACTTACCATTGGTATTACAGATTTTGCTCAAAGTGAATTGGGTGATATTGTTTATGTAGAAGTCGACACATTGGACGAAACCTTAGAAGCGGAGGCCGTTTTTGGTACGGTTGAAGCAGTTAAAACAGTATCGGATTTATTTCTGCCTGTTTCTGGTGAAATTATTGAACTCAACGAGGCGCTTGAAGATGCTCCAGAACAAGTCAATGAGGACCCTTATGGCGCTGGCTGGATGGTCAAAGTCAAGTGTAGCGATGTGTCGGAGATTGAAAGTCTTTTAGATGCTACAGCATATAAAGCCTTAATAGGTGGTTAAAAAGCTAACAATAACAGCCGCTGGAGTTTGTTATATGTTACTTCTTATTGTTGGGAGCCTTTCAAATTTAAAAGACCTTCCAAAATTAAACATAGAATTCCAGGACAAAATCATACATTTTACAGCTTATGCGCTGCTATGCTTTGTATGGTTTATAATGTTTGAAAGCTATAAAATGGGTAACAGTTTAAGGTACAGCATTTTGGTTTCTATTGTCTTTGGCACGGTAATTGAATTTTTACAAGCAAACCTTACATCTTATAGGGCTTTTGATATTTTTGATATCATAGCAAATGTTGCAGGAATTTTGATTATGACCAAATTGATTGCCTTAAATAAACCACTCATTGTTAAAAAACTAGAAACATTTATGTAGTTCTATAAATTTTATTTAATTTAACCCCACAGAAACAAACCCAATGGAATCAAAGAAAAACCCAAAAGCAGACGTCAGTAGAAACGGATCTATTTATTTCGCTGTAGGTTTGGCATTGATGTTATTTTTAACATATTCTACGCTGAACTGGAAAACCTATGACAAATCGGATATCGATATTGGCAAGTTAAATCTTGATGATGAATTGGATGAAGAAATTCCCATTATTGAGCAAGTGATTCCACCACCGCCGCCGCCGCCACCACCAGCAGCTCCAGAGGTCATTGAGGTCGTTGAAGATGAAGAAGAGGTTGAAGAAACCGTTATCGAATCAACGGAAACCGACCAAGAAGAAGAAATTGAAGTTGAAGAAATTGAAATTGAGGAGGTTGTTGAAGATGTTGAAGTTCCTTTTGCAGTTATCGAAAACGTACCGGAATACCCAGGTTGTGAGCGCGGTTCCAATGCCGAAAAAAGAAAATGCATGTCCGATAAAATTGCTAAATTCGTTCAACGCAAGTTCAACACCGATCTGGCTGGAGATCTAGGATTATCAGGTAGACAGCGTATTAGTGTAATTTTCAAAATTGATAAAAACGGAAATGTAGTTGGCGTGCGCTCAAGAGCACCCCATCCTAGATTGGAAAAAGAAGCGGCCCGTGTGATTAATATGTTACCCAAGATGAAACCTGGTCGTCAAAGAGGTAAGCCAGTAATTGTACCATATTCTTTGCCCATTACTTTCCAAGTTCAGGATTAACATTAAAAAAACTTTTGATTTAAAAACATCCCGCTAAGCACGGGATGTTTTATTTTAAATATAGATAGTTTTTGTCGTAATCAATTACCGCATTTCCCTTTTTTAACACATCGGCTCCAATAATGCCATCTACTGCCGCCAAATCAGCCGATTTAAAAGCCCTATTAATGGGGTTTAGATCTATACAAGCGATGTTGCATGTTTCAAACACCCATTGGCCGATACGCAGTTTGTTGTTTTTAGAAATCTTTGTTTCAATATCGTCTGGTCCAGCCCCATGCGCCTTTATTTTTTGAGGTTCAATATCAAGCCTAAATTTTTCAATCGCAGTTTGTGCAACAAAAGTTGTGGAAGCCCCAGTGTCTAAAACAAACCAACCTTTTGTGTTGTTTATTTTAGCGACAATTTTATAGTGATTACTAGAAATCAGATGCAATTTAACCTTGTAGAAGCCTTTTAAATCTAAAAATTCTTTTAAAGAAACGCTTTTTTTCAAGTCATTTTATTTTTGACAAAGATAGCATACAAAACATTATTTTTGTAATGTGATATTAACAGACACTCATACACATCTCTACAGTGAAGCTTTCGACATCGATCGCGATCAAATGATTGAAAGGGCTTTGAAAGCTGGGATTTCTCGTTTTTATTTACCCGCTATAGACTCTAGCTACACACAAAGCATGTATGCATTGGAGCGGAAATATCCCGAAAACATATTTTTAATGACGGGGCTACATCCCACGCACGTCAAGCAAGATCCCAAAACTGAATTGGCCCATATAAAAGAAAACCTTGAGTATCGAAAATTTGTTGCCATTGGGGAGATTGGGATTGATTTGTATTGGGATAAGACCAACTTAAAGCAACAACAAACAGCTTTTCGTTTTCAGATTCAATTGGCCAAGCAATACAAACTGCCTATTGTCATTCATTGCCGAGATGCATTTGATGAAGTTTTTGAAATTTTAGAAGCAGAAAAGTCGGATGACTTGTTTGGAATTTTTCATTGTTTTACAGGGACATTAGCGCAAGCCCATCGCGCTATTTCTTACAACATGAAGCTTGGTATAGGCGGTGTTGTGACTTTCAAAAATGGAAAAATTGATCAGTTTTTATCGGAAATTGATTTGTCACACATTGTTTTGGAAACCGATGCGCCCTATTTGTCACCCGAACCCTTCCGAGGAAAGCGCAATGAAAGTGCCTATTTGTTAAATGTACTTGACAAGGTTGCCGTTGTTTACGGAATGGATAAACAAGACATTGCTGAGATTACAACCAATAATGCTTTAGATATTTTTAAAACCTAACAAAATGCACCCAAAAATACTATTGATTTATACAGGTGGAACCATAGGCATGGTCAAAGCGGCAGATAAAGCAATACTTCAACCTTTTGATTTTGATAGCTTGCTTAAAAACATCCCTGAACTGAAACTTTTACAATGTGAAATTGAAACAATTTCTTTTGATGACCCAATTGATTCCTCAAATACCACCCCAGCGCATTGGGCGTATTTGGCAGAAATTATAGAAAGACACTACCACAGCCACCAAGGTTTTGTTGTACTGCATGGCAGTGATACCATGAGTTATTCTGCTTCCGCCTTGAGTTTTATGCTGGAAAATCTAAATAAGCCGGTAATTTTTACTGGCTCTCAGCTGCCCATTGGAGATTTGCGTACAGATGCCAAAGAAAACCTCATTACCGCCATTAAGCTGGCCAGTTTACAGTATAAAAATAAGTCTGTCATCAAAGAAGTAGGCTTATATTTTGAATACAAATTATTCAGAGGGAACCGCACCACCAAAATCAATGCAGATCATTTTAAAGCGTTTGCTTCTAAGAATTTCCCGCCTCTTGTCACGTCTGGAGTTAAGTTAAATATACGTCACGAAGTGCTTTTTAAAGGTCTGTCCAGCAAAGGATTAAATATTCACACCAAGATGTGTAAAGATATTATTCTCATCAAATTATTTCCTGGTCTGCAAGCTTCAACATTGACCGCCATATTGGAAACTCCTAAGCTTAAAGGGGTTGTTTTGGAAACCTACGGCGCTGGAAATGCGCCTTCAGCGGCTTGGTTTATATCACTTCTTAAAAAAGCAATTTCGCGTGGTATTTATATTGTTAATGCCACCCAATGTTCAGGAGGCATGGTTCAGATGGGACAATATGAAACCAGCCAATCACTGCAAGATATTGGAGTTATTTCCGCCAAGGACATGACCACTGAGGCCGCGATTACCAAGATGATGTATCTCTTGGGTACAACAAAAGACCTAGATTTTAAAGTGGCGTTTGAAACTTCATTAAGAGGTGAATTAACTGAAAATTAAGAGATTTTTATTTTCAGAATTAAACATTTTTTTCTTTATTTGACATCTTTAAAAAAATAAAATAGAGAGGTGGCCGAGTGGTCGAAGGCGCACGCCTGGAAAGTGTGTATACGCCAAAAGCGTATCGAGGGTTCGAATCCCTTCCTCTCTGCAACCATATTTTGGAAATAAGCTTAAATTAATATGTTAAACAAGCTCAAATATTTAGGACTTTCGATGACCTCATTTGCTGTTTTATTTAAACTTATGTCATGGCAATATGCTCAATATTTACTTATTGCAGGTTTAAGCTTTTTGGGCATTTACTTTATGATTAGAGTGTTTAAGTAATAGATTTTATTCCGAACGATTCAACTATTTAATTCAAGCCCTCAATTGTAAGCTTTTTAATTTAAGTCTTAACTTTAAGCTTAAATTATATCTATAAATAGCAAGATTCAGTCTCTGATAATTTTGTAGGTATCACTATGAATATTAAAGCTTTAGTTTATAAATTAAAAACTAATCCCAATTGTTGTCATAAATATATTTTTCTAATATGTTTTTTTTTATATCTTTAACGACCTATATTTTATTAAAGAAAATTACAACAAATACTATATTAATTTAAGAATATAACAATGAAAAAATTATTTCCAATCTTAGCCGTTGCATTAACAATGGCATTCGGGTCTGTCAATGCAAGTACATTCACGAACTTGAACCCCTCCATAGCTACAGTTGTAAGTCCAGTACAGGACGATGCCTCAGCTTCAGAATCAGAGTCTTTAGGGTTTCACCAAGAGCTAAAAAAGCGTTTTATTGAAGGTGGCCCGGGTTTCATGGGAATTGTTTTGCTTTGTCTGATTCTAGGCTTAGCCATTGCAATAGAAAGAATTATTTTCCTAAACCTATCAACGACCAATTCTAAAAAATTAATTGATGATGTTGAAGGTGCTTTGTCTTCAGGTGGTGTAGAGGCTGCAAAAGAAGTCTGTAGAAATACAAAAGGGCCTATCGCCTCCATTTTCTACCAAGGATTGGACCGCTCTGGCGAAGATCTAGATGCTGCCGAAAAAGCCGTTGTCGCCTATGGTGGAGTTCAAATGGGACAATTGGAGAAAAATGTATCTTGGATTTCACTTTTTATTGCCTTGGCGCCTATGCTTGGTTTCATGGGAACGGTTATTGGGATGATTCAAGCTTTTGATAAAATTGAAGCTGCAGGTGACATGCAGCCATCACTTGTTGCTGGAGGTATCAAAGTCGCTCTTTTGACTACAGTATTTGGTTTGATAGTTGCTATTATCTTACAAATATTTTACAATTACATTATTGCTAAAATTGATAGTATTGTCAATAACATGGAAGACGCTTCCATTTCATTGATGGACATCCTTGTAAAAAACAAAAAGTAAACAACTTTAATCACTACACAAATCAATTAATTATGGATTTACAAAAATTATTAAAGATTGTTGCTGCTGTGATTGGCCTCCTTTCAATTGTTTTTCTTGTCACTATTATTTCTACTGGAGATGATGCGATCAAGGCAGGGGATGGGTCCGGAAGTGTTAGTACTTACATGTATGTAGCTTACTTCATTCTTGCAGCGGCTGTTCTATCTGTTGTTTTCTTTACACTATCAAATTTAATATCCAACGCGGCAGGTTTAAAAAACACGCTTATTGCTATTGGTGCTTTTATTTTGCTAGCACTTATTTGTTACTTTGTGTTTGCATCTGGTGTCGAAACGATGCTCAAGGATGGCTCAATGTTGTCTGTTGCACAGTCTAAACTTGTTGGTACTGGCTTGTATTTGTTTTACACTCTTGCTTTCATTGCGGGCGGTACGATGTTATTTTTTGGTGTCAAAAAATCCCTTAATAAGTAATTATGGCAAAACGATCTGCTCCTGAAGTGAATGCGGGCTCTATGGCCGATATCGCTTTTCTTTTGTTGATATTTTTCTTGGTCACTACAACCATTGAAAAAGATTCTGGTATTAATAGAAAATTACCTCCAATGGAAGAAATTGATCCACCCATTATCAAGCAGAAAAATATTTTCACAGTCCTATTAAACGGGAAGGATCAACTATTGGTTGAGGATGAGTTAATGGAAGTGGCGGATTTAAGAGCTGCAGCAGTCGAATTCTTGGACAACAATGGAGATGAGACTTGCGATTACTGCCAGGGCAATAAAGACCCAAAGTCTTCAGACAATCCAGATAAGGCCATCATTTCTTTAAAGAATGAGCGTGAAACATCATATGCTGCTTATATTTCTGTTCAAAACGAATTAGTGGCGGCTTATAACGTGCTTAGAAACCGACGTGCTTTAGAAATTGGCCCAAGTCGCGGCTTTCGAGACATGAATTTCACACAAATGCAAAGGAATTACAAAGACGCGCGCTTCGTTGGAAATAAAGAAAAGTTAAAGGCATTAATCGATCAAATTAAATTGGAGTTCCCTCAAAAATTATCTGAAGTTCAATAAATTTAATCTCAAAAGAATAGCATATGTCAAAATTTAAAAAGAAAAAAGACGGAGGACTGCCCGCCATTTCAACGGCTTCACTTCCTGATATTGTTTTCATGTTACTGTTCTTTTTTATGGTAGCAACTGTAATGCGTGAAAATTCACTAAAGATTCAGAATTCACTTCCTGTAGCCAACCAAGTTGAGAAGCTAGATAAGAAAAACCCAGTGAGTTATATTTACATGGGAAAACCAAGTTCTGGCTATGAAAAATTTGGAACGGAGGCGCGCATTCAACTAAACGATCAGTTTGCATCATTAACTGACGTAAGTGCTTTTATCAGCGCAGAACGCTCTGCACTTAGAGAAGAATTAATACCCTTCCTTACCGTTGCCTTAAAGGTTGACAGAGAGGCCAATATGGGAATTGTTGGAGATGTAAAGCAAGAACTCAGGAAAGTCAATGCTTTAAAAATTAATTATACAACTGGGATTGGGGATGTTGAAACCAATTTCAACTGATACACCCCGTTGTTTTTAAATATAAAAGGTGTTCTGTCTAGAATGCCTTTTTTAGTTCTTAAGCAAGCTTAGAAAAATGA
>CAJWDI010000038.1:0-17685 GCA_913031185.1 uncultured Flavobacteriaceae bacterium
TTTATTGTTTTAAAGCGGTTTCATAGGAACCAAAAAGTAATTTTTTAAAGTTACTGGCTCAATTATTGATATATATTTTTAAAGGCTTAAGAATGGCATATATCAAATTATATCAAGGCAGTTTTATTGTAGTTCAAATGATGCGAAGACATCTAGAAAATCAAGACATTAAACCAATTATTAAAGACGAAAGTGAATCGGCAAGGCTGGCTGGATTTGGTGTTTCTGATATCGGAATTCAGCAATTATTTGTTCACGAAAGTGAAGTACCAAATGCCATTAAAATTATAAATGTTGCACTAGGACAAATGAAACTCTAATTTTTCCTCTATTATTTTTTGAAATCATTGTTGTATTTTAGGGGTTTAAACTTAAATTATGAGAATTATTTTTTCCATTTTTCTATTGTTCAGTTTTAATTTTGGGATCTCTCAAAATCTCAAGGTGGTTATTGACACCAGTATTACTACCAAGCATAAAACAGTTATCAAAGGTATAGAACTGGAATATACCGCAGAAACAGGTATGCAACCAGTTTGGAATAAAGAGGGCACTGCAATTGCCAGTTTATTCTACACTTATTACAGAAGAGACCATGTCAAAAACTCCAATAAACGTCCCATTTTAATTTCTTTCAATGGTGGGCCAGGTTCGGCCTCTGTTTGGATGCACATGGCTTATACTGGTCCAAGAATTCTAAAGGTGGATGACGAAGGATACCCTGTTCAACCCTATGGTTTTAGAAGCAATCCAAATTCCATATTAGATGTCGCTGATATTGTGTTTGTCAATCCTGTAAATACAGCCTATTCACGGATGATTCCCAATAAAGATGGAGAACTTCCAGACCGCAGTCAATTTTTTGGCATCAATGAAGATATTGCCTATTTGTCTGATTGGATCAACACCTTTATTTCAAGGAAAAACCGTTGGGAATCCCCAAAATATATCATTGGTGAGAGTTATGGTGGAACACGTGTTATGGGCCTTTCATTGGCGTTACAAGAAAATCAATGGATGTACTTAAATGGTGTTATTCTAGTTTCTCCAGCAGATTATAAAACCTTGCGTGTGGGCGGTCCTGTTGCCTCGGCACTTAACCTCCCCTATTACACGGCTACTGCATGGCATCATAAAATGCTACCCGAAGCACTTCAATCCAAAGATCTTTTAGAAATATTACCTGAAGTTGAAGAGTACAGTATCAATACCCTTATGCCAGCATTGGCAAAAGGAGGCTTTATCAGCTCTGATGAAAAAATGGCTGTAAGTCAAAAAATGGCGTATTATTCAGGCTTGAGTCAAAAATCAATTCTTCAGTACAACTTGGATGTACCTACTTCCTTTTTTTGGAAAGAACTGTTGCGTGATAAAACAGGTCAAACCATTGGACGCTTAGATTCTCGCTATTTGGGAATTGACAAAACTGAAGAAGGCTCTCGACCGGACTACAATGCAGAGCTCTCATCTTGGTTGCATTCTTTTACACCGGCGATCAATCACTACCTCAAAAAAGAGTTGAAATTTAAAACGGACTTAAAGTACAATATGTTTGGATCGGTGCGTCCATGGAACAATGACAATGACAATACAAGAGAGAATTTACGCGCCGCCATGGCCCAAAATCCGTATTTAAAAGTCTTGAATCAATCGGGCTATTATGACGGCGCTACTACCTACTTTAGTGCCAAATACAACCTTTCACAAATTGACCCTAGCGGCAAAATGAAAGCACGTTTTATTTTTAAAGGTTACAGAAGTGGCCATATGATGTATTTGAGAAAAGAAGACCTGATCCAATCCAATGAAGACATTAGAGCGTTTATAAAAGCATCTTCTGCAGATGGAAAAGCTGCTAAATACTGATGTCTGACGCCAAAGCCAGTATTCTAATACCATTTAAAAACACGGCAGCATACCTGCCAGCTTGTTTGGACTCCATTATAAATCAATCCTACAAAAACTGGGAAGTCCTAATTGTAGATGACAGTTCAACAGATCAAAGTCATGAAATTGTAAAGGCTTATGCACAGCAGGATGCCAGAATAATACTTTTGAAAAACAAAGGCATTGGAATCATTGAGGCCCTGCAAACGGCCTATGCGCAGTCTACAGGAACATTCATTACTAGAATGGACAGTGATGATATCATGGCTACCAATAAAATTGAATGTATGGTTGCTGATTTGAATTTAAAAGGACCTGGATACATTGCCCTTGGTTTGGTACATTACTTTTCTAAAACTGGTATCAAAGAAGGATACAAACGTTACGAAAATTGGTTAAATAACCTAATTTCAAAAGGCGCAAATTTCAATGAAATTTACAAGGAATGTGTCATTCCATCGCCCTGTTGGATGGTGTATCGAAGAGATTTTGAAAAAGTCAAGGGGTTTAACTCCAATGTTTATCCCGAAGACTACGACTTGGCCTTCCGCTTTTTTGAAAATGGATTGCAATGCATTCCTTCTGAAAATATTTTACACGCATGGCGAGATTATGCGGTGCGTGCTTCGAGAACAAGTCCAAATTATGCAGAAAATAGTTTTCTAGAACTTAAAATTCATTACTTTCTAAAACTCTCCTACGACCCATTAAAAACATTGGTCATTTGGGGAGCCGGAAAAAAAGGAAAAAAAATTGCAAGTCTACTTAAATTAAGAAAAATTCCTTTTGTGTGGATATGTGACAATCCAAAAAAAATTGGAAAAAAAATTTATAATGAAACATTAGAATCGTTTGAAAAACTTTTAGAAATTCCCAATTACCAGAGCATCGTCTCTGTTGCCAATCAAAATGCACAGTGTAATATTCTAAAAATTTTTAAAGCCCAAGGAAAACAAGCCATGACAGATTATTTCTTCTTTTGTTAACAGATTTATTGCTTTATATTTGACAAATATTTCTCTTCATGCAATTTGCACTTCCAGAACTTCTTTATGCATTATTTGCACTGCTGATCCCAGTTTTGGTGCATTTGTTTCAATTGCGACGTTTTAAAGTTCAGAAATTTACAAACCTTGCTTTTTTAGAAAAAATCAGCGTACAAACTCGTCAAAGTTCTACGCTAAAAAAATGGTTGATTCTTTTGTTTCGGATGCTGGCACTGGCATGTATTGTACTGGCATTTGCGCAGCCATTTACTTCAGATAAGAATGCTAAAAATGAACAGCCAGAATTGGTGATTTATTTAGACAATTCGTTTAGCATGGAAGCTTCAGGCCCAAAAGGCCCCCTGTTAAAACAAGCCATTCAAACCCTATTAACAGAACAAATTCCATTAGATAAAATTACAGTTTTTACAAATACAAAAACGTATTTAAACCGCAGCTCAAAAGATTTGAAAAGAGAGTTAACAACAATTAAATACTCAAAAAATCAGTTGGGCTTGGATGCGGTTTTGGCCAAAGGAGCTGTGTTGTTCACAAAAAACAAATCAGATCAAAAATATTTTATTTTGATTTCTGATTTTCAGGGACAACAAGAGCAAATGGATCTAATTGAAAATTTAAATTATCAATTATACCTCATCCCCACAAAGCCCATCAGCAACAGCAATAGCTTTATTGAGGATGTTCAAATTGCGTCACAAATAGACAACTATGAACTTAAGGTCATTGGAAAAACAGTCAATGAAGAACAAGACAGCATTCAATTGAGCTTATTCAATGGAGAAAAACTAATTGGAAAATCAATTTTAGAGCAATCTAAAGGTCTAAAAACATCGTTTACAGTTCCAAAAAATGAATCCTTTACTGGAAAATTTGTTTTAGAAGACAATGGTTTGTCATTCGATAATAACTTTTTTTTTAACATTGAGAAAGCCCCTAAAACATTCGTCCTATCCATTGGGGATACCAGCCCGTACTACCTTGAAAGAATTTTTACAAAATCAGAATTTAATTACAATTTTTCGACCCTTCAATATGTGGATTATAAAATGCTTCAACAGCAAGATTTGGTTGTAATTTCAGAACTTAAGCAACTTCCTAATGCGCTTATCAATAACTTAAAATCATTTATGAAATCTGGCGGAAGCGTACTTTTTATACCAGCAGTCAATGGGGATATAAATTCTTACAATTCCTTTTTGGATATTGAAAATCTAAAATTTAATTCGCTTTCTTCAAATGAAAAAAAGATAACTGATATTAATTTTGACCACCCTATTTTTGATGAGGCCTTTGAGAGAAGGGTTGAAAATTTTCAATACCCCAAGGTCAATCAACACTATAAAATTAACAATCAAGCCAAAACTTTGCTGACATTTGAAGACGACAAGCCCTTTTTGTTTCAAAAACAGCAATTATTTGTCTTTACAGCAGCCATAGGCAGTGAGAACTCAAACTTCACAAATTCTCCATTGATTGTACCCACTATTTTTGGTATTGGAAAATCAAGCTACAAGCTTCCTAAATTATACTACAACCTGAGTCAAAAAAGTGAATTAGACTTGAAGTACAGTCTAAAAAACGAGGAAGTGGTTAAAATTACTCGTGAGAACAAAACATTTGTTCCATTTCAGAACAAACAAAATTCGAAACTTAAAATAATTCTGGAAGATTTACCAATAAAGGCAGGCCACTATGCCTTGCATGATAAATCAGATACCCTATTGTACTTAAGCTTTAATTACGATCGAAATGAGAGTAAACTGTATTATCCTAAAATTGAAAATTTCAACTCCATTGCGGTGTTTGATTCAATTAAGGCTTCCCTAGAATCGTTAAAAAGTGGAGTAAATGTTAATGAATTATGGAAATGGTTTATTATTTTTGCGCTAATATTTTTGGCATTAGAAATGTTAATCCTAAAAATTTCTGAATGAATGCACTCATAAAATCGGCTTTAATTCTTGATAAAAAAAGTGATTTTCACAACAAAACTCAAGATATTTTAATTGAAGATGGCATCATTACAAATATTGCAAATTCCTTAAAAAACACCAATAATTATCAGGTCATTCAATATGAAAACCTTCATGTTTCTCAAGGTTGGTTTGACAGCAGTGTATGCTTTGGAGAACCAGGATATGAAGACCGAGAAACAATTAAAAATGGACTGAAAGTCGCCGCAAATTCTGGATTTACCGCTATCGCTCTGCAGCCCAATACCTACCCTGTAATGGACAGTCGATCGGCCATAAATTATACCAAAACACAATCCAACAACACCGCAACTAAGCTTTTTCCTGTAGGGGCGTTGACTTTAGAGTCTAAAGGAGACCACTTGGCGGAAATTTTCGATATGAATCAGGCTGGAAGTATTGCCTTCGGAGATTATAAAGAGTCAATTGACAATCCTAATATCTTAAAAATTGGATTGCAATACGCCTCAAGTTTTGGAGGGCTCTTACAATCGTTTCCCCTAAACCACCAACTTGCACAGTCCGGAGTTATGAATGAAAATATCAGCAGTACAAAGTTGGGACTCAAAGGGATTCCTGAATTGGCTGAAGCTTTACAAATTGCACGAGATTTGGATATCTTAGAGTACGCTGGCGGTAAACTTCACATTCCAACAATTTCCACAGCTAAATCGGTAGAACTCATCAGAGCAGCCAAGGCTAAAGGTTTAAATGTGAGTTGCAGCGTAGCAATTCATAATTTAATATTCAAAGACTCTGATATTGAAAATTACAACACAAATTTTAAAGTCAGTCCACCACTAAGAACACAAAAGGCTGTAGATGCGCTTATTGAGGGCCTCGAAGATGGTAGCATTGACATGGTAACCTCAGATCACAATCCGATAGCCATAGAAGATAAAAAAGTAGAGTTTGATTATGCAGCCTATGGAACCATTGGCCTAGAAAGTGCATTTGGTGCTTTAAACACAGTTTTTTCAACTCAAAAAGCGATTGAATTACTAACAAAAGGGAAAAATAGATTTGGTTTAGAAAAAACTGAAATTAAAATTGGTAATCGATGTGATTTAACACTTTTTAATCCCAAAGGTTCTTACACTTTTGAAAACAAACACATCGGTTCAAAATCTAAAAATTCTATGTTTATTGGTAGTCAATTGAAAGGAACTGTGTATGGTGTTTTAGCCAATCATAAGATTCAAATGGCCCGTTAATCCCCTATTCTAATTCACTATGAAATCTGAAAATTCTACTGCTTTCATAAGTTATCTCTACTTGCTGGGACTTCTTATTGCCTATTTAAAAAACAAAACGAAAAAGAGCGTTCTTGTAAGTTTTCACATTAGACAATCGCTTGGACTTTGGCTTGGTTTCTTTATGCTAGGTTACCCTGTTGGAAGTTTTGATAGTTGGATGATTACACTGACCTTTTGGGCGAGTTTTACCGTTTTGATTGTTTATGGTATTATTTCGGCAATGTCTGGATCTACAACTCCAGTACCTTTGGTTGGAAAATTTTTTCAAAAAATATTTAAAAATATCTACTAGTTATGTCCGAGTTACTCCCGCTGGTATCGGTTGTTCGGCCATCATGTCTGGAAAAGAAAGCCCCACTATTAATTCTTTTGCACGGCTATGGCAGCAATGAAAACGACTTGTTTTCATTTGCCGCTGAACTTCCAAAAGAACTTTGTATCATCGCACTACGTGCCCCCTATGGCTTACAACCCTATGGATATGCCTGGTATGCTATAAATTTTGATGCCGATCAAAACAAATGGAATGATGTTGTGCAAGCCAAGAAATCCATGGCCATCATTATGAGTTGCATAAACAACGTGCAATCTTTATATGGTACCGATCCTTCAAATGTGAGTTTATTAGGATTTAGTCAGGGTTGTATTTTAAGCATTGCCTTGGCTTTAAACCATCCTGAAAAGTTTAAGAATATCATTGGATTAAGTGGATACGTTTGTAAAGAATTTTTAGAGGATTCTAAAAACGAAAAAGCCTACAAACACTTAAATTTTTATTGTTCCCATGGGAGTTCGGATCAAGTCATACCTGTGGAATGGGCTCGAGAAACACCAAAACATTTGGAAAGTCTGGGCATAAAAAACCACTACAGTGAATTTCCTGTTGGACACGGGGTGGCATCAGAAAACTTTTTTGAATTCAAACAATGGCTGACAGACCGGATTTAAAAGCCATAGCAACTAATTCTTTTGTGCTTTTAATGCAGTGTTTTCAGTTTCTAATTTTTCGATTTTCATTTTAAAAACTTCGATGTCATTTTCATATTTTTCTATAATTCGCATCGAATTAACGTATTGAAAAACAACCAATAAAACAGCAAAAACAAGGGCATATACAAGAAACTTCGATTTCATTTTATAAAGATATATTTAATTCATCATAGGCCAGAAAAACATTTTCAGGCAGGGTTTTTTGAACATCATCATGGAATCCCATGTGGTGGCTGATATGGGTCAGATAGGCTTTTTTAGGCTTGACTCGGTCAATAAAAGCCAAAGCCTCCTCCAAATTAAAATGTGATAAGTGCGGCTCTAAACGCAACGCGTTAATGACCAAAACCTCTAAATTTTTTAATTTTTTTATTTCTTTATCGGCAATTGTTTTGGCATCAGTGATATAAGCAAAATCTCCTATTCTAAATCCAAAGACCGGAAGCTTATGGTGGTATACTTCTACTGGGATGATTTCCTCATCCCCTATAAAAAAAGAAATATTTTCAATGGTATGAACATCCAAAGTTAAGACTCCTGGATATTTATTTTCAGTTTGAAATATATAACCAAAACGTTTTTTTAAAGCCGCTGCAACACGTGCATGAGCATAGACAGGAATATTGCCCTGTCGAAAATAAAAAGGCCTTAGATCGTCAATACCAGCCGTGTGATCACTGTGTTCATGAGTAAACAAAACTGCATCTATACGGCTGCAATTTGTACGTAATAATTGTTGTCTAAAATCGGGGCCACAATCAATTAAAAGGGTTAAACTCTCCCATTCTAAAAGCACAGATACTCTCAACCGCTTATCTTTGGGGTTTTTACTCAGACAAACAGGGTGAGTGCTTCCAATAATTGGAATGCCTTGAGAAGTTCCAGTCCCTAAAAATGTAATTTTCAAGCGTTTGTAAATTTCAGTAAAAATAATGTATTTTTTTTTGCAGCCTTACTTAAAGTTATAACTTTGTAATATCTTAAAAAACCACAATTAGTAAAGATGGAAATAACACTCAAGGGTGATGCTCAAATGAAAAGCGTGCCGTCTCTGAAGGATAAAGCTTTACGAATTAACCTCAACGAAAATATTTACGGAACATTTGCTGAAATTGGTGCGGGTCAAGAAACAGTTCGCCACTTCTTTAGAGCGGGAGGGGCTTCGGGCACCATCGCAAAAGCAATGTCGGCTTACGATAAGTCTTTTAGCGATGCCATTTACGGTATTGAAGATGATCGCCGTTATGTTACTGAAGATCGGCTTAGAAAAATGTTAGCACACGAAGTCCGGCTGATTGAAGAACGCATTTCTAGAGAAAACAACCCCAACAAAATGTTCTTTAGTTATGCAAATACCGTAACAACAATTGATTTTGCTAAGCGGTATAAAGGTCATGGCTGGGTCGGGTTAAAATATCAGATTGATCCCAATGAACCCTATAACGAAATCATTTTACACTTGCGCTTTAAAGAAAGTGATGCGCGTCTTCAGCAAGAAACTTTGGGCAAACTAGGTACCAATCTCATTTATGGGGCCTTCTACAAGCACAATCAACCCAAAAAGCTCTTGCGCTATTTATACGACCATTTAAGTAAAGATCAATTAGAGATTGACACCATTAATTTTTCGGGACCTGTATTCAAAGATGTTGACAACAGACTGATGAGTTTACAGCTTGTTAAAAATGGGATGACTGACGCAGTGATGTTTGCTCCCGATGGAAACAACGTTTTACCGGCACGCGTTCTCTATAAAAAAAACATCTTGGCTTTCAGAGGAAGCTTTAGGCCTGTGACCCGTGTCAATGTGGATATGTATGAAAACTCCTTTGAGATGTTTAAAAAAGAAAATAAAGTAGACCCTGACAATACGAAAGTTGTATTTGAAATTACCTTATCAAACTTAAGAGCTTCTGGAGGTGAAATTGACGAGCAAGATTTCATGGACCGCGCAAGATTACTGTGTTCACTCGGACAAACGGTCATGATTTCAAACTTTCAGGAATACTATAAGCTGGTAGAATATTTCAGTTTATACTCAAAAAAGAGAATGGTATTGTCCATGGGGGTCAACAACCTTATTGATGTTTTTGATCAAAAATACTACCGCCATCTAAGCGGCGGTATTTTAGAGGCCTTTGGAAAATTATTTCACAAAGATTTGAAAGTGTATTTATACCCCATGCTAGGTGAAGATGGCGAACTGATTACAAGTGACAATTTAAAAGTTCACCCCAGAATGAAAGAATTATATAAATTCTTTAAATACACAGGAAAACTTGTCGATATACAAAATTATAACCCCAAAATTTTAAATATTTTCTCTCGAAAAGTCCTCAAAATGATTAATTCTAATGCGGAAGGCTGGGAGCCATTGTTGCCTTCTGTAGTGTCCAATATGATTAAAGAACAACAATTATTTGGTTATTCAAAAAAGGAAGTAGAAATCAAATAAAATAAATTACTCTAAAATTTGTGCAGTATGTTCTTTGGTTTTTACTTTTGTAATGACAGATTCGATTACCCCATTTTGATCAATTATAAATGTTGTTCTGTGGATTCCGTCATATGCTCGTCCCATAAATTTCTTTGGCCCCCATACGCCGTAAGCTTCAATAACTGATTTGTCTTCATCGGCCAATAAATCGTAGGGAAATCCGTATTTATTTTTAAAATTAAGTTGGCGCTTGGCACTGTCTGCACTTACGCCTAAAATAGCATAACCTGCCGCCTTAAAACGGCTGTAATTATCACTTAAGTTACAGGCTTCCAAAGTACACCCAGGTGTACTGGCCTTCGGGTAGAAAAACAGTACTAACTTTTTACCAGAAAAATCTGATAAATTGACCGGATCACCGTCCTGATTGGTACTTTTGAAATCGGGGGCTTTATCGCCAACTTTTAATGTAATCATATTTATTATATTTGATTTTATACAAATATAAACGAATGACCAAAACAGAAAAGGTAAATTTTGTTATAAAAACCTTAAATAATTTATATCCAAAAATCCCAATTCCATTAGATCACAAAGATCCCTACACCCTACTTATTGCTGTATTGCTATCCGCTCAATGCACGGATGTACGGGTCAATCAAATCACTCCAATTCTTTTTGCAAAGGCTGATAATCCCTTTGATATGATTAAAATGTCGGTTGAAGAAATCAAAGCCATCATTCGTCCTTGCGGTCTTTCACCAATGAAAAGTAAGGGAATTCATGGATTATCACATATTATAATTGAAAAACACCAAGGAAAAGTGCCCCAAAGTTTTGAAGCTTTAGAAGCCTTACCAGCCGTAGGACATAAAACTGCCAGTGTAGTGATGTCTCAGGCTTTCGGCGTTCCCGCATTTCCAGTTGACACCCACATACACCGCCTTATGTACCGTTGGAATCTATCCAATGGCAAAAGTGTTGTGCAAACAGAAAGAGATGCCAAACGACTCTTTCCAGAAGAACTCTGGAATGATCTCCATTTGCAAATTATTTGGTATGGACGCGAGTACTCACCAGCACGTGGTTGGAATCTTGAAAAAGATATCATTTCCAGTAAAATTGGACGAAAGTCGGTTTTAAAATCAGTAGAACGTACACACAAAAAATCCTGAGCAAAGTCAGGATTTTTAAAATTTAATTTTGTAACATTTCAAAAGAAATCTTTTTAAGGGGGATGACTTTTAATGCCATAGAATAATCCAGCAAAAAACGAATAGTTTCCTTGCGGGGTTTTAGCTGTTCAAAATTTGATGTGTTTTCAGAGTAAAGTTTTGCCATTCGCAAGAATTGTTTTAGTGATTTACAATACTAACGCACAGCTTTTAAATTTATTTTAAAAAATCCTAATTAATTAAGCTAATATTATGGTTGTCGATCATTTTTCGGAGATTTATCAGCCCGTAGCGCATGCGACCAAGCGCCGTATTGATACTTACATTGGTGTTTTCTGAGATTTCTTTGAAGCTCATATCCTGATAAATTCGCATTTTGATAACCATTTTTTGATCTTCAGGCAGTTCTTCCAAAAGAATGCGCACATGATCGGTAATTTGACTTTTTACAATTTTATTTTCAGCATTGGGACTCTCATCGGACAATACAGAAAAAATATCAAAGTCTCCTTTATTTTTAAACTTTGGCAATCTTTTATTTTTTCTAAAATAGTCAATGATAAGATTGTGTGAAATGCGCATGACCCAAGGTAAAAACTTTCCTTGTTCGTTATATTTACCACGTTTTAAGGTGTTTATAACTTTGATAAAAGTGTCTTGAAAGACATCTTCAGTAGCGTCTCGATCTTGGATTTTTGAAAAAATAAAGGCGTAAAGACGTGATTGGTGCCTATTGATTAACACTGAAAGAGAATTTTCATCTCCGGAAATGTATTTACTTACGAGCTGGGCATCGCTTAAGGATTTGGTATTCATAACATTACTTTTAAGCACCTAAAAAAAGGTACTGGGTTAAAATTTATTTAGTGTAATGTTATCTCTATAAGCAATTTTTTAGTCAGAATGAACATCAAATATAGAGATATTGAATTTAAAATTCCAAATTTTTGTTTTTATTTTATTCTTAATAAGAAGTTAATCTCCTTTTTTTAAATACCCAAGAATACTATCTTTAAACTCTATTTATTCAAATGTCCAATAAATTTTCAAAACACAATCCTAAAGATTACATCCTAATTAAAGGGGCCAAACTACACAATCTCAAAAATATTGATGTGGCCATCCCAAGAAACAAATTAGTGGTAATTACAGGTCTGTCAGGTTCAGGTAAATCGAGTTTGGCATTTGACACTTTGTACGCAGAGGGCCAAAGGCGTTATGTGGAAAGTTTATCGAGCTATGCGCGACAATTTTTAGGACGCTTG
The DNA here is from genome assembly GCA_913031185.1 of uncultured Flavobacteriaceae bacterium. GTDB lineage: Bacteria > Bacteroidota > Bacteroidia > Flavobacteriales > Flavobacteriaceae > UBA3537. The sequence goes on from CAJWDI010000038.1 coordinate 11,991, forward strand.
CACAAACCACAAGTGGATTACATTAAAGGCATTGCACCTGCTGTTGCAATTGAACAAAAAGTAAATTCAACAAATCCAAGGTCTACTGTTGGTACGAGTACCGAAATATACGATTATCTAAAATTACTTTATGCGCGCATTGGTATCACTTATTCACCCATTTCTAATGGTGTTGTCAAAAAAGACTCAATATCTGATGTTGTAGATTATATAAAAACCTTAGAAAGTAAACAGAAATTACTACTATTAGCCCCAATAGAATTAGAAAAAGGTCGAGATATAACTGACAAACTCAAAGCGTTACAGAACCAAGGTTTTTCAAGAATAAAAATTGATGATCAAATTGAACGCATTGATGTGCTTTTAAAATCAGAAATTGAACTGAAGAATTTAGCATTGGTTGTAGACCGCATTATTGTAAAACACGAGGATGATTTTTACAATCGTTTGGCAGACGCTGTTGAAATCGCTTTTTACGAAGGAAAAGGCCACTGCTCAATCGAAGATATAAGAGATTCAAAATCAAAAACATTTAGTAATAATTTCGCATTAGATGGTCAGAAATTTTTAGAGCCGAACATCCATTTGTTCAGTTTTAATAATCCTTATGGCGCTTGTCCAAACTGTGAAGGCTATGGGGATATCATTGGTATTGATAAAACACTGGTGATTCCCAATACCACCTTATCTGTCTATGAAAATGCCATTTATCCTTGGAGAGGTGAAAGCATGTCCTATTACAGAGATTTACTTGTTAACAATAGCCATAAATTCGATTTTCCAATCCACAAGCCCTACTTTGAATTGAGTGACAAACAAAAAGATCTCGTATGGGCCGGAAATGAATATTTTGAAGGTCTGAATGCTTTTTTTAAGGAATTAGAATCCAAATCCTATAAAGTGCAAAACCGGGTGATGCTATCGCGTTATCGCGGAAAAACAAAGTGTCACGTTTGCAATGGAAAACGCTTGCGAAAAGAAGCGAATTACGTCAAAATCAGTGGCCGATCTATCTCTGACCTAGTAGAACTGCCAATTGCTGAACTTAGAGTTTTTTTTGAAAGCTTAGAAATGACAAAAAATGAGACTAAAATTGCAAAACGTTTGTTGACAGAAATCAGAAATCGCATTGGGTACTTGTCTAATGTTGGCCTGGACTACCTTACCTTGAATCGAAAATCCAATTCCCTTTCTGGAGGAGAGAGTCAACGCATCAACTTGGCGACTTCATTGGGCAGTAGCTTGGTGGGTTCTATGTATATATTAGACGAGCCCAGCATTGGGCTACATACAAAAGATACAGAACGTCTGATTTCAGTTCTAAAAAATTTACGTGACTTGGGCAACACCGTTATTGTAGTTGAGCACGATGAAGCCATCATGAAAGCTGCAGATTACATCATTGATATTGGGCCTGAAGCAGGAAGCCATGGCGGAGAAGTCGTAGCTGAAGGCGATTTTAAATCCCTCATAAAACAAAAGACATTAACCGCACAGTACCTAAATGGTAGTATGACGATAGACCTCCCTAAACAACGTAGAACCTCAAAATACAATGTAAAAATTGAAGGGGCGCGTGCAAACAACCTCAAAAACATCAGCGTTGAATTTCCATTAAATATGTTGACCGTAGTGACTGGTGTTTCAGGCAGTGGAAAAAGCACACTGGTCAAAAATATATTGTACCCAGCACTGCAAAAAAAATTGATTGGCTATGGCCAAAAACCCGCAGAATTTTCAGAAATTTCAGGGAACTATAAGAATATAAAATTCATCGAATTTGTAGACCAAAACCCCATTGGGCGTTCTTCAAGATCAAATCCAGTGACTTACATCAAGGCCTATGACGATATTCGATCACTCTTCTCAAAACAAAAATTAAGCGTTGTAAGACATTACCAACCAAAACATTTCTCTTTCAATGTTGATGGAGGTCGCTGCCCCACCTGCAAAGGAGAAGGCATTGTGACCATTGAAATGCAATTTATGGCAGATGTAAAATTGAAATGTGAAAGCTGTGAGGGAAAACGCTTTAAAAATGACATTCTAGACATTAAATTTCAAGGTTGCAATATTGATGATATACTTAATATGACCATTAATCAAGCGGTTGATTTCTTTGAAAGACACGATTGCCATAAAATCAAAAATAAACTGCAACCCCTTAAAGATGTAGGCTTGGGCTATGTGACCCTTGGACAAAGTTCTTCTACACTTTCGGGAGGAGAAGCACAACGGATCAAACTGGCCTCATTTTTAGGTAAAGGAAGCAGCAACGAATTGGGCTTGTTTATTTTTGATGAACCTTCAACAGGACTGCATTCACACGACATTAAAAAATTACTAAAATCATTTAATGCCCTTATTGATCAAGGACATTCCATCATTGTTATAGAACACAATTTAGAACTCATTAAATCTGCCGATTACATCATTGACTTGGGCCCAGGAGGAGGAGAAAATGGAGGTTCTGTAATCGCAGAAGGCATCCCTGAAATGATTGTTGATTCTAAAACTTCATTGACAGCAAAATATTTGGATGCTGTATTAAGTAAATAATGGATTATTTAGTCTAAAATTTCAGACAACCGTTTTGTACAATTGTGTCGAGAGTAGCGATCAATTCCTTTAGGATCTACAAAAAGTGAATTGTTTTTAAAAGCCATAAATAATTTTGTAATATGTGATTTTAGAGCTTCTCTTTCAGAATGCTTAAAATAATTTCCCGTATTGGTTTCTTTTAATATAGATTGAATATCTGAAAGTTGTGGGCCAATGGCAATAATTGGACGTTGTGCATTGACATACTCAAACAATTTCCCTGGAATAATATAGGTTGCAGCTTTGGTATTTGCTTCAAGGAGTAAAAGTACTTGAGATTTTCTTTGACACTTGACAGCATCAAAATGGGATACCGTTTTAATGATGTCAAGATAGGGCGCTAACCCCCATGTTTTTATTGCATTTATAACATCTACACTAACAGTTCCAACAAGTACCAACCTCAATTTTTCTTTAAAATCTGTTAATTCGTGAATGAGCTCTGATAAAACATCCCACAATATGGCTGGATTTCTTTGAGATGAAAGAAACCCAATATGAGTCAAAGTAAAATTTAGGTCCATTTTTACTTCAGTTGTACTTGCATCATCAAAGCCGTTGGTAACGACTGAAATAGGCTGGCTCGTCTTATTTGAAAACAACAACTTTGTTTGTGTAGAGGTAACAATAATATGGTCGGCATTATTTAAAACATTTTTTTCTAACCTCATATGTTGTTTTTGGGCATTTTTGGTGAGCTTTAACTGATGGTGGTAGTTGATATCAACCCAGGGATCTCTAAAGTCGCTAAACCACTTTAAAAGGTGTTTTGCCTTCAACCGCATCCCAATCAAGTGAACACTGTGAGGCGGTCCTGTTGTAATGATGGCATCTATCTTGTTTTTTGAAATATAATCCGATAAAAAATCAACCGATGGCTTGACCCAAGAAATCCGTGCATCGGGAATAAAGAAATTACCTCGAATAAAAATCAAAAAACGGTCTAAAACACCTTGTTTTGATGCCGTTGGAATAAGCCCTTTAGCATAAGCTTTGGTTTTGGTTTTGAAAAATAACTTTAAAAAACGTAGGGGTTCACGAATGGGATGTTTCAAAATTGTAATGTTATCAGATAGATCATCAGAAAGTGTGGAATCTAATGTTGGATAGGACGGGTTTTCAGGACAATAAACAATGGGTTCTATATCAAATTCAGGAAGGTACTTTACAAATTTAAGCCAGCGCTGTACGCCAGGACCTCCTGCGGGTGGCCAATAATATGTAATAATTAATACCTTTTTCATTTATTTTTTTTGCTAAAAACAAAACTGAAAGCCCCCAAAGATATGATCAGAAATAAAATTGAACTTATGAGTGAAATTTGGGCGCCAGATTGCACCACTTGCGGCTTAAACTCAAAAACGATGGTGTGTTCACCTTTTGGGATTTTAAGCCCTCTGAGTACATAATTCACATTGTAATGCGGAACATCTTCATTGTCTATTTGAACCTGCCATCCATCTTTGTAATAATTTTCAGAAAAAACAGCAAAGCCATCATTCATATTATTTGATTTATAAATTAATTTATTTGGCGCATAACGCGTGAGTTGAATGCTTGCTGTGGAATCCCGTTTAAATATTGCATCAGGATGTGAATTTACGTTGATAATGGCCGTGGACTTGGAGTTAAAATCAGAAAGCGCGTTAATTTCAGCGTCGGCATCAGGAACCGATTTTAAAGTTTCAACAAACCAAGCATTGCCATTAATTTGGTCATTTTCTACGTATTGTAATTGACCTTCATCATTTGAGTAAATAATATATTTTGTATTGAGCATGTTGAAGACCTCTGTATTTCCTTTATCAATATGAAATTCTATGAGCTCATTAAAACGGCGCATTTTAGCAGCGTGATAACCACTGATGGAATTGTGAAAATAGGATGCTTTTGTACTGCCATCCGATGTGTCATAAACTCTAAAAACAGTGGAATCTCTCAAAATAAGCTTGTCAATTTCATTGGCTTGATAAGGTTTATCAACTTTAATTGCAGACGTAAAATTACCGTTATTCACATAACGGCGGTCGACACCAACCAAATCAAATAGAATCAAAAGGCCTAAAACAACAACTGTGGTGTTTTGATTTATCTTCTGTTTTAGATAACCCCAAATTACAGCTGCCATAAATAAAACAAAAAGCAGAGATCTTAAAGCATCAGCGAACAACAATGCACTGCGATCTTTTCTGAGGGCCTCAACAAAATCTTGACCGTAAAAGCTTGCATACTGGCCATCTCTAAGTCCTACAAAATCAAGTAAACTATTTTTAAAAAGAATAAATATCAAGCAAATGCCCGATAGTGTCAAAACTGCTGTTTTTAGCCCCTTCAAAGCATTAGATTGGGAAGCCTCTGGTCTAAACAATTGTATCAATCCTAAAACCGCTAAAATGGGAACACAAAGTTCTATGATAACTTGAATGGAGCTCACCGCTCTAAATTTATTGTAGAACGGTATGTGATCAATGAAGACGTTTGTAAGCCACGGTAAATGCTTACCATAAGACAATAAAAGTGCTAAAATCATGGCCAATAGCAACCACCATTTATGAAAGCCTTTATACAATAAAAGTCCTAAAAAACACAAAAAAATTAAAGTAGCACCCAAATAAGCTGGTGCTTCTACAATAGGTTGTTCCCCCCAATACATAGGGGCTCTTTTAGCTTCGTTGAGCGCCTGAACGGATGTAGCCCCCAAATCCTTATAAGCTTTGTAAGTATGGGAATCCTTTCCTAGTTCTTCAGAATTTCCCCCGCCCATGAGTCTTGGAATAAACAAATTCAAACTCTCAAAAATACCATAACTATATTGGGTGATGTAATCTTTATCCAAACCTGAAGTTTTAGGCCTCTGACCGCCATCTGGCAAAACAGTCAATTCACTTTGACTGCGGGTGCTCTGCTTGGCATATTCACTGGTTGCCAATAAATTTGTAGCATTCATTCCAACAGCCAAACCAGCAGCGGCAATTAAAATTAAAGCGGCTTTAATAAAGCTTGGAATTTCTTTATTTCTATAGGATTTAGCTGCGTAAACCATGCCTATAAATAAAATTACAAACAACAAATAATATGTCATTTGAAAGTGGTT
>CAJWDI010000039.1:0-17600 GCA_913031185.1 uncultured Flavobacteriaceae bacterium
AAAACAGAATTAATAGATGCAATGGCTGCAGATGCAGGCATCTCAAAAGCAGCAGCAAAAAAAGCATTAGAATCTTTCTTAGGAAGTGTTGGTGGAACATTGAAAAAAGGAGGACGTGTATCTCTTGTCGGATTTGGGTCTTGGTCAGTTTCTAGAAGAGCTGCTCGTGACGGAAGAAATCCACAGACTGGCGCAACAATTAAAATTGCAGCTAAAAATGTTGTTAAGTTTAAAGCAGGAGCTGAATTATCTAGTTCAGTAAACTAATTTATTTTTACAAAATTTTTTTAAAGCTCCCTAGTGGAGCTTTTTTTATACATTAAGTTTTCAATTTATGAAACAAGGTGATTTTCTTATAGCAACCCCATCGATTATTGGGGACTTTAATTTTCATCGTTCCTGTGTGCTTATGGTAGATGTTAAAGAATCTGGATCCATTGGATTTATAGTAAATAAAAAATTAGATTATACCTTGGATGATTTGATGGAGAATATATCCACCCCCTTCCCAGTATTTTATGGTGGGCCCGTGGAACAAGAAAACCTCTTTTTTACTCATATTTTAGGCGATTTGATACCTAAAAGCATCCAAATAGATAATAATCTTTTTTGGAGTGGTGATTTATCATCAGTTTTAGACCTTCTAGAATCAGGAAAATTAGGTCAAAATCAGATTCGTTTTTTTCTTGGATACAGCGGCTGGTCAAGAGGACAGTTAAAGTCTGAATTTGAGGATAAATCATGGGTTATTTCTAACATTATAAAGTCTAATGATTGGATGGAGAAGAACACTGAAGAATTTTGGAAAAATGAGATGAGAGCTTTAGGGGGGGGATATTTACTTTGGTCTAATGCTCCTGATAACCCAATGTCAAATTAGTAAATATCCTGAATGAAACTATTGAATAATTCTTTCAATTGGTTTGAAATGTAAGTACTTTTTCTATACTGGCTAACACCCTGATATCCATGTTTTAAAGATAAAACCATTATTTCGTTCGATTTTTGTATTTCAAACGGACTGATCTCTTGTTCGATTAGCTTAAAAATTTTTTGTTTGTTTTCAAGCCATTCATTAAATGCAGTACGAAGAGCAAAATCTTGGCAACCAGATTTCAATGCAGGAGTTAAAATTTTCTCTTCTTGGAGAAGATATAAACTACCCTGAATTGTTTCAGCAAGTTTTTTTTGATCATTAAGAATTACACAATCATCAAAGCCATTTTCTTTTGCATACTTCTTCGCAATATTAAAAAGGGTTGTATTCGTAGTTGATATGTTAGATAAATTATTCGATTGTATACTACCTTCTTTAAATAGGTCAACAATGTAATTTTCTAATGGCTCAATTTTATAAAAAGATTTTACTTTGATAAAACTCATTAGAAAACCTATGCTATCTTGATAAGGGATGAATTGAATTGTTATTAATGCTGAATTCTCATTTGATAATTGAATATTCATTAGCTTCACAACCTCTTCTTTTAAATACTCCATTGTGTAATTCATAGGTATTTCAAAACGAAGTCTTCTCAGTACAGTAATAATTCGAAAATAGTGCAACTCCCAAAATAAAATTGTCTTGTTTTCATAACGTAAAACTTCTAAAACTGATAAATGTGTGTGTAGATTTTTAATAAAGTCCTCAGGGATTTCACTAAAACTTGAAATCAGATTACCATTAGAATTAATCATATGAAAAATTAGCTAGCGCCTAAAACTTGTTTTAAATCGGAAACGAGATTGTCCCAAAGCATCTTTGACTCTTCAAGTTCATCCTCTTCTGCAAAGTCAGTAATTATTAAAGAAACGTCTTTGGTAATTTCATCAACTTGAATTTTAAATTCAAAATAATATTCCTCGTCTTCATCTTCATCATTTTGCCACTGAAATTTAACTTTATCATTATTTTTTTTCTGTAATAACAAAGCTATTTCTTCGGAGTCATTCCAAATAAATGTAAAACTTTCTCCTCTTGAATTTACATTATCAGCAAACCACTCAGATAGTCCAGAAGGGGTAGAAAGATACTGAAACAACAGTTGTGGTGATGCATGGAAATCATATTCCATGGAAAAAATTTTCTTAATACTCATAACTTAAATATCTGTGTTCAATATATTGAAAAATCATTAAGGACCATATTTATTTTAAAATATTTTCAAAAGGTTGTACTTGGCAGATTATGTTTTTATATTTGACCTCCAAAATGGCGAGGTAGCTCAGCCGGTTAGAGCGTCGGATTCATAACCCGGAGGTCGGGAGTTCAAGTCTCCCTCTCGCTACTATAACAATATAACGGTTATACCATAATAGTGTAACCGTTTTTATTTTTCAATAACTGGAATCCAAATTTCTTCTTCTGAATATTTATCATTATTTCTATATTTTTTTCCCAAGACTTCGAAATGGGGTCTATCATCAATTTCAAACATAGATTTTGGCATCCATTCAGAAAAAAAATATTCAAACACTTTGTTATTAGTAGCTGAACCCTTGTATTGAAAGACTGTATAAAGTCCTTCTTTTACAATAAAGGATTTCATCCCTTCAGGAATATCTTTAAAATCGTGAACTTCCACTATTGCCCATTTTTCAAATTCTTTATTTGGATGAAATTGTTTAAAATACATTGGTGGGTAGACTTGCATTGAAATTTTGTCTTCTGAAGTCCTGTTTAGAATTTTCTTTATTCTTGGCGCAAATTGCCCCCAAAGAAAGCCTGTTTTATTTTCAATCAAACTCATTTTCATATTGAGACCAATCAACCTCTTTTCTTCTAATTTTACAATTCTTGGTGTCATTTATTTTTCTTAATTGAGTCTATCAAATTTATTGTTTCTTAAAACACCCCACAAGTATTATTATGATTCGATATTTCAAATAAATTATCTAAAAAGAAATTCCTTTATATCAAGGAGTTTTTATAATCACAATTTTCTTTCCTTTAACAAGGCCGAAATCCCTTAAGTTCGATTCAATATGTGTGATACAAGTCGTCCAATACCATGGAAAACATTATGAAATTTTCGTTTATTCCGAAAGGGCTTTAAGCATCATATTGCGGAAATTCTTTGGGGTTTGTTTACGGTATAATTTAAAAAAACGGCTGAAATTCGAAAAATTATTAAACCCAGATTCATAGCAAACAGATTGGATGTCCAAATCTGTTTCTATCAACAGTTTTGCCGCATGATTTACACGATATTCATTGACAAACTGCGTAAATGTCTTGCCTGTATTTTTCTTAAAATAACGACAAAAGGCAGGAATGGTCATTCCAATTTTTTCTGATGCTAATTTCAAATTAATTTCAGATTGAAAATTATACTTTACAAAATTAAACAAGCGTTTTAACTGATCGTTATTATTTAACTCTTCTAAGTTCGAGCTGTTTAAAAAAATAGGTTTTTGTGCTGCTAAAAGTTTTAATACACTTAATAATGTCAAAAATCTTTGAAAGTTGGTTTCATACTGTAAACCGAGAAGTGCTTCCCCAGCACGAGTCTTAATTGGTTCCTCAAAAGACAAACCGCATTTGGCATTTTCAAAAAGCTTTAATATGGATTGCAATTCTGGTGCTTTTGACAAAGCAGTGCCTATGAAGTCAGGTAAAAATTGAACAACAACTTCTGTCTTTCCATCTTCAAATTTACCTGTAAAACCCATGTGATGTAGGTTAGATCCAACCATAATAAAATCACCGTTTGTGTAATTAGATAAATGGGTTCCAATCCCTTTTTTGCCACTCCCCTTATCAATATAAACCAACTCGATCTCTGGGTGGTAATGCCAATTAGGGTCATTACTGTTGGGGTTTTCTTGATTATACACCTTGTATTGAAAAGATTGGCCTGCGTCTGAGGTTAGGCTTTCATAATTAAGACTTAGCATGTTTTGACTATTTTTTAATATTAATTATTTTTTTTGGATGTATTTAACATTAATTTAATACTTAAAATAAATTGGAGTTAATATAGTATAGTTATTGGTTAATAATCATCACAAAAATAGCATTTCACCGCTTTAAATTTGTATAAAAATAAATTAAATACCAAACCCTATGAAAAAAATACTATTATCACTACTACTTGCTGTATCCACTTTACTATTCGCAAATGAAATAAACGAAAACTTTGACAATTCAGAAATTATTCTATCAGAGACCGGCAAAGTACTGGAGGTTACTTTTGACAATTCTGGTAAGTCCTATAATGTTGAATTATTCAAATTGGATGAAAAATCAAATTCGATTTTAGATTTTGATGTGACTGAAGATGCTCTAATGGTTAATTTTAAAGATTATAAACAAGGGGCATATATTTTAACAATAGATGCTGAATTTAAAAGCGAAGAGGTCCTAATATTTGTGGGAGATGCAACAGTTAAAATTATTGACAGACGTGTAATCCACAAACCTGTATATCAATTTAAAGTTAAAAATTTTAAAGTTATAGTACGCGAAAATCAAGCTCCAATTGATGTTGTATTTGAATCTTTAAGCGGTAATATTTTACACAAAGAAAAGTATACATCTGAAGATTTAAATAACACCGTTTTCCGTTTAAACGAAGCAGTGGTAGTTTGTCTAAATTATAATGGCAAAAACTATACGGAAACAATCGATCTAGTCCAATAAAATTGATTAAGCTTTAGCTTATTTTCATATGTAATCTTCACTTTAAAATGTGATAGATGATCCCTGCTTAGTTGTAAAAAACCTCTTGATTTTTCAAGAGGTTTTTTTTAATTGATTTAGCTCAACTCATCAATTTTTAAAGTGCTTTTAAGACATGTTATTGCTGCACCACTCACAATGATCCTTTCTCCATTTTTTACACATCTTAATGCCCCCCCTCTTTTAGAAAGTTGTTTTGCGGACATTTCTTTCTTTTGCAATCTTTTAGACCAATAAGGAGTGAGTGTGCAATGCGCAGAACCTGTTACAGGGTCTTCTAAAATACTGGCTTGTGGTGTGAAAAAGCGAGATACAAAATCAACTTTATTTCCGGGAGCCGTTACAATCACTCCACCAGGATCTATATTGATTAGATCAAATATTTTACGATTTACTTTGATCTTTTCAATCTCTGATTGATTATCATATACAAGTAAATAGTCACGGGATTTGTAGACTTCCTTTGGGGCCATGCTCAAGGCTTTATAAATATTTTGCGGTAGCGTAGCCAATTTTCCTTCTCGGGCTGGTAAATCCATGTGGTATAACCCTTTTGAAAAATTGACATTTATCAAACCACTTTGGGTTTCGAAAGCCATATTTTTTTGGGAGTAACCCAAATGCATCTGCAAACAATGGGCTGTGGCCAAAGTGGCATGCCCACAAAGATCCATTTCAATATCTGGTGTAAACCAGCGCAATTGTATTGTGTTTTCATTTTTAATAAAAAATGCGGTTTCTGGTAAGCCGTTTCTTTTGGCAATGGCCAACATGATTTCCGCTGGCAACCATGTTTTGAGTGGGATGACACAAGCAGGGTTTCCCTCCTTGAGTCGGTTTGAAAATGCGTTGATTTGATAGACTGTTAGTTCCATATGCAACAAGATAGTACAAAACTAAATTTAATACGTTTTAAAAGCATTCAATTTCAGTATATTTGGAATGATAAATCAATTTAAAAAAAAATGAAAAAATTAATCTTTTTAGCCTTTATTCTCACCGCTTCCTGCAATTCAACTGAAAAAGAAATTTCAAATAAAAATGATGAACTCATTTTTGTAGTCGATATGAAGGTCATTAATAATAAAACAGCTGCTGAGGTTGCCGACTTTTCGGCTTATTATACAACAGCGATCCAAAACAATGAGCCTGCAACGATCGGCTGGGGTTTTTATAAATCTGAGGATAAAGTGATTTTGATTGAGCGCTACACCAATAGCGAAGCCATGATCAAACATGCTCAAAATGTATCTCCAGAGGGTGTTATGCATCCACATTTTGTAAAATTCATGGAACATTTTGAAATCCAAAAAATAGATGTTTATGGCGATGCTTCTGAAGCAATGAAAGCTTTTGTAGAACCCTTCAATCTGCCTTTTGTGTACCATTCTGCATTTGCTAGTTTTAGCAGAAACTAAATTCTTTTTTGGGGGGTTGTATGTGATTTGTTGTGTTTTATAATTTCTGAAACTCAATTAATGAATGTATTTTGCGACTCCAAATGGGCTTTAAAAATTAAGCTTTCTAAAAACAAATTAAATTAACCAATAAGTCGTTGTAATTTTTTATGAAATCCATACAAAATATTTACGTAGGTAAAAATCCGATTCAAGTCAAAGATGTCAAGATTTCAGCAAGCGAGCAGTTGATTGACGATGAGATTTTTTTTAAAATTTCAAATGTAGATCAAATGCGTCCATTTTTTATGAGCATTGTGAGTAACTCGAATCACTGGCTTTTTATTTCTAGCACAGGAGGTCTCTCCGCGGGAAGGAAAAACAGTAATTATGCACTTTTCCCTTACTATACAGACGATAAAATTACAGAGTCCAATGATCACACCGGCTCCAAATCTATTTTTTTAGTCACAAAATCTGCCACTACATTTTTGTGGGAACCTTTCTCATACCGTCAAAAAGCTATCTACAAAACCACAAGAAATTTATACAAGAACGCCTATGGCAATAAGGTCATTTTTGAAGAAATAAATCACGATTTAGAATTGGTATTTACTTATGAATGGAATTCAAGTGACCGCTATGGATTTATTAGAAAGTCCGCCCTAAAAAATAGCTCTGATTCTGTGGTTGACGTTCGTTTGTTAGACGGAATTCAAAATATTCTACCTTATGGAGTTGAAGATGCACTACAAAACAGTACAAGTAATTTGGTTGATGCTTACAAAAAATGTGAACTAGAAGCCGCTTCCGGTATCGGGATATATTCTTTAAGTGCCATCATTGTAGACAAAGCCGAGCCCAGTGAAGCGCTTAAAGCAAATGTCGTTTATTCAATGGGCTTAGAAACTTCTAAAAAACTTATTTCTTCCTTGCAATTAGAAGCCTTTAGGCATGGCATCGACCCTATTCAAGAAATTGATATCAAAGCTGAGCGTGGGGCCTATTTCTTGACAGATGACATTTCACTGGCTCCAAAACAAACACAACAATGGCGGATTGTAGCCAATGTAAATCAAAGTATCGATGCGATTGTTGCTCTAAAACAGGCACTGAAAAATCACAAAAATTTGATCGATGTTATTGATCGCTCTATTGAAGAAGGCACGCAGCGTCTTATATCATTGGTTGCTGCCTCCGATGGTCTTCAACTCACTTCTGATAGTGCTAAGAACACCAGGCATTTTGCCAATACCATGTTTAACATCATGCGGGGGGGTATTTTTGACAACAATTATAATATTGAAAAGGAAGATTTTTCAAGCTATATCGAAAAAGCCAATTTTAAAGTATTTTCAAGTAAAACTCAAATTTTGGCAGCACTTCCCGAGTGTTTTGATTTAGAGCATTTAAAAACGATTGCCCAGCAAGATAAAGATCAAAACTTTAAGCGCTTATGTCTAGAATATTTACCCCTAAAGTTTAGCCGACGTCATGGAGATCCCAGCCGTCCTTGGAATAAATTTTCAATTAACACCCGAAGTGAAGTTGATGGTTCTAAAATTTTAGATTATCAAGGTAACTGGCGAGATATTTTTCAAAATTGGGAGGCCTTGGTGCATTCCTACCCAGAATTTATCGAAGGCATGATTCACAAATTTCTTAATGCGACTACGTTTGATGGTTACAATCCATATAGAGTGACCAAAGCAGGTTTCGATTGGGAGGTCATCGAACCCGAAAACCCATGGTCTTACATTGGCTATTGGGGAGACCATCAAATTATTTATTTGCTGAAGTTTTTAGAATTTATTGAAATTTATTACCCAGGCAAATTAGAAAATTACTTTTCCAAAGATTTATTTGTTTACGCCAACGTACCTTATAAGATTAAACCCTATGAGGCGATTTTAAAGGATTCAAAAAACACTATTGAATTTGACCACAATGCTGAAAAAAATATTCAAATTAATCGCAAAGAAGTTGGCGTTGACGGTGCGCTTCTCACTGGCAGAGATGCTCTGATTTATAAAGTCAACTTTATTGAAAAAATTCTCGCTACAGTTTTAGCAAAGGTTTCCAATTTTATTCCCGAGGGGGGCATCTGGATGAACACCCAACGCCCAGAGTGGAACGATGCAAATAATGCTTTGGTTGGGAATGGAGTTTCTATGGTCACTCTTTACTATTTAAGACGATTTTTGAAATTCTTTGAAGGAATTTTAGCCAAAGTTTCTATTACTGAAGTTGCAATTTCTTCAGAACTATTGTTGTGTTTTAATTCTATCAAAAAGACACTTGAAACCCATCAATTTCTTTTGAAAGGCTCCATCTCTGATACCGATCGAAAGCAAATTTTAGATGGCTTGGGAGCTGCAGCCAGTGTTTATAGACAGACCATTTACAACGAAAAATTCTCTGGAGAAAAAGAAACCATCTTTATTGACGACATTCATTCTTTTGTGAAAATCGCACTTCAATTTATGGAACACTCGATAGAAGCTAACAAGCGCCCGGATGCGCTTTACCATGCTTATAACCTTATGACTATCGAAGCGGATAATGCCATATCCATATCCAATTTACCAGAAATGTTAGAAGGTCAAGTCGCAGTTTTAAGTTCTGGCTATTTATCCACCGATGCTGCTTTAGAGGTGCTGGACGGACTTAAGGCCAGTGCTTTATTTAGACCCGACCAATATAGCTACATCTTATACCCCAATAAAGTGCTGCCTAGATTTGTTGATAAAAACACCATATCTGAAGCACAAATTGAATCTTCGGATTTACTAAAATTATTATTGAAGAATGACAATAAGCAGATTGTAACCAAAGACCTTGATGGGAATTACCATTTTAATGGAAATTTTAATAATGTTGATTATTTAAGGGATGCCTTGACGAATTTACCATCAGTCTATCAACCTCTTGTTGCGAGTGACGCCGAAACTGTTTATGGTATTTTTGAAGCAATTTTTGATCACAAATCTTTTACAGGCCGCTCTGGAACTTTCTTTGGCTATGAGGGTTTAGGCTCTATTTATTGGCATATGGTTTCTAAACTTTTACTGGCTGTTTTTGAAGTGACTCAAAAGGCAATTACTACCCAATCTGATGCATCAAAAATAGGGCGGCTATTTGACCACTATTTTGAAATTAATGCAGGTATTGGTGCTCATAAGTCTCCAGAACTTTATGGGGCATTTCCAACGGATCCCTATTCACACACGCCGGGTGGAAAAGGGGCTCAGCAACCTGGAATGACTGGTCAAGTCAAGGAAGATATATTGAGCCGTTTTGGAGAGTTAGGTTTTTATGTCAACAATGGTTGTCTTGGTTTTTCACCTGATATTTTAAAGCCTTCAGAATTTCTCTCAGAAACCCAATCTTTTGATTATTATAATGTAAGGGGAGAAAAACAAAATATTTCTGTTAACCCCGGAAGTCTAGTTTTTACAATTTGCCAAGTTCCTGTTGTGTATAAGATAGGTTCTGAACCAGGGATTTCTGTAAAATTGACAGATGGAAGCGCTCACAATATAAAAGGTAAAATATTGGATCATGAAACAACTCAAACGATTTTCAAAAGATCTGATAGGGTTGAAATGATCATTGTACATGTAAATAAATAATTTTGAAAATTTCATATCTCATACCCTTTATTTTTTTGTCTGCCTGCGCGGTAATTCCTTCAACAAATATCGAAAAGGTGATAGTGTCTGGACGTTCCATTTTTATAAATGACGTTCCCTATTTTATTAAAGGGATTTGCTACCATCCAGTTCCTAGGGGCGCCTCAAAGCGTAATTTTGAGTCGCTAGATCAAGATCTATTGCTAATGAACGAAGCGGGGATCAATACCATTCGCTTGTATGAGCCAATTGACGATATAAAAGTTTTAAATAAAATTGAAGCCGCTGGGTTAAAGTTGATAATCAGTTTTGGCTATAATCAAAATGGAGTTTATGACATTGCCTCTGGCAGTTTCATCGATTACATAAAAAAATACAAAACTCATAATGCTATTTTAATATGGGAATTGGGAAATGAGTACAATTACCATCCCGAATGGTTTGATGGGAACATTCAAAACTGGTATGATGCCTTAAGTATAGCCACCGATTTAGTTCATCATGAGGATCCTAATCATCCTGTTTCAACGGCTCATGGCGATGTGCCAGACGAAAAGATATTGGCTCTAAATGCCAATTTAGACCTATGGGGACTCAACGTATACCGTTGGGACAAACCACAATCTGCTTTAAAGCGTTGGAAGAGAATAAGCTCTAAGCCGGTTTATCTTTCTGAAGTAGGGGCAGACAGTTATATGAAAATTAGTAAGTCTGGGTTTGAAAAAGGCGAAAATCAAAAGGCTCAAGCGACCGCTAATGCCAATATCATTGATGCGGTTTTTAGCCACAGTGATCTCACTTCTGGACTTTTTATTTTTTCATTTACAGATGGTTTGTGGAAAGCTGGAAATCCCGATCAACAAGATATCGGGGGCTGGGCTCCCAATAGCAGTGGCGTTCCCTATGATGGTACCCCAAACGAAGAGTACTGGGGAATTGTTGACATTGAAAGAAATAAAAAACAAACTTTTGATGCCATAAAAGAGCGGTTTACTAATTTTTCGATTAACAACAAAAAAACTCAGGAATGATAGATTACAAATGGATCGGTCCCTTAATATTCTTTTTAGCAAGTTTATTTATGTCTACTGGGTGCGAACAATCAGTCCCTACAGTTATTGTATATGAGACTTCTGAAAGTGGTCACAAATTATCTCCTATAAAAGAAGCTAAATTTTTTAAAGCCCCTTCAGAAATTAAATTAAATTTAAATCAAAAATTTCAAACGATTTCGGGTTTTGGTGGTGCATTTACAGAGGCCTCTGCCCATCTGCTAAACCAACTAAGTCAGTCCAAAAGAACCGAAGTTTTGAAGGCCTATTTTAGTGTGGATGGTGCGGCCTATTCTATGGCGAGAACGCATATGAATTCCTGTGACTTCTCACTCGACCACTACTCTTATTCCCCTGTAGCGGGTGATAAATATTTGAAGCATTTTTCTATTGATGAAGACCGAGAAGATTTAATTCCAATGATCAAAGACGCCCTAGAAATTTCTGAGGAGGGCTTTAAACTCTTTGCATCTCCTTGGACAGCAGCGCCCTGGATGAAGGATAACAATGCATGGGTTGGCGGAAAATTATTGCCAGAATACTACGACACTTGGGCCTTGTTTTTCTCAAAGTATGTTGAGGCTTATGAAAATGAGGGGATTGATATTTGGGGTTTTACTGTTGAAAATGAACCAATGGGGAATGGTAATAACTGGGAAAGTATGCATTTCTCACCAGAGGAAATGACCTATTTTGTTCAACACCACCTTGGTCCTAAGTTAGAAGCGGATGGCAAAGGTGACCTTGTAATTTTAGGGTATGACCAAAATCGAGCGGATATCAAAGAATGGGTGGATATGATGTATAAAGATGAAGCCAGCGCTAAATATTTTGACGGTACAGCCATACATTGGTATGAAAGCACCTATGACTACTTTCCTGAAGCTTTACAGTACGCACATCATAAAGCGCCTAATAAATATTTGATTCAAACAGAAGCCTGTGTAGATTCAGAAATACCAGTTTGGAAAGAAGATGCATGGTATTGGAAAAAAGAGGCTACCGATTGGGGTTATGATTGGCGTGAAGCTTCCAAAAAATATTTACATCCAAAATACGCCCCAGTCAATCGCTATGCAAGAGATATCATTGGATGTCTCAACAATTGGGTTGACGGCTGGGTAGATTGGAACATGGTTTTGGACCGTCAAGGTGGCCCAAATTGGTTTAAAAATTGGTGCGTGGCCCCAGTTATTATCGATCCAGATTCTGATGAAGTATATTATACACCATTGTATTATGTCATGGCGCATTTTAGTAAATTTATCAGGCCAGGAGCAGAGGTCATAGCAGCGGATTCAACAGATAAAGATTTGATGGTGACTGCAGCTCATAATCTTGATGGCTCTACTGCAGTAGTGGTTTTCAATGAAGGTTTCAAAGAAAAGACCTATCAATTAAAGGGATTAAAACTAGAAAAGACCATCAATATCAGTCCGCAAGCCATTCAAACAATTTTAATTACCAACTAAACCAATATATTATGCAAACATCTAATGCAACAGTCGATAGCGTATCAATGGGCCAAAAGATTGCTTTTGGATTTGGAATGTTAGCCAATCAAATGTTTCCAGCCATTTTGGGAATCTTCATGGTTGTTCTCATTGAAGACTTGGGATTTTCTGGTTGGATGTGGTCTTTAATTTTTCTTTTTCCTAGAATTTTTGATGCCATAACTGATCCTATTATGGGTTTTATCTCTGATAATACCAAATCTAAATGGGGCCGCCGCCGACAGTATGTCTTCATTGGAGGACTTGTTATGGGGCTTGCTTATATTTTTATGTGGCAACTTTATAAAACAGATGGTGTAGAGTACAACTTTTGGTATTTCTTTTTGTGGTCTTTAGTCTTTTATTTGGGACTAACCATTTTTAGTGTCCCTTATGTGGCCATGGGTTACGAAATGAGTGATGATTTTCACGAAAGAACAAACATCATGGCCATTGCGCAATGGATTGGACAGTGGGCTTGGGTCATTGCACCTTTGTTTTGGATTATAATGTATGACCAAGATTGGTTTCCCTCTGCTGACGTTGCTGTAAGAGAATTGGCCATATGGGTTGCTATTCCTTGTACGCTTTTTGCTTTGGTGCCTGCTTTCTTTATCAAAAGCAAATCCACATTAAACGAAGACTATGAGCCTTTAAATTTTGCGAATATTGGGAATAGCTTAATAAAAATATTTGAAAGTTTTATTCAAGCATTTAAAATTAAAGAGTTCAGAAAATTATGCGGCGCAACCTTTTTAATATTCAATGCTTTTAACACAGTAGCAGCACTGACCTTTTTTGTAATTGTTTACAAATTATTTAATGGAGACGCCGGTGCATCTGGTATTTGGGTTTCTATGTTTGGATGTTTGGGGGCCTTGGGGACAACATTTATTGTGATTCCAGCGGTGGCTTGGATGTCTAAAAAAATGGGTAAAAAAAGAGCTTTTATGTTATCACAAACAATTTCATTGGTGGGCTATATAATGCTTTATTTTTTATTTATTCCAGGTAAACCATCGCTGTATATTATTGCTTTACCGTTCTTTTCTTTTGGAATTGGAAGCTTGTTTACAATAATGATGTCAATGACTGCAGATGTTATTGATATTGATGAGTTAAATACAGGAAAACGAAGAGAAGGAATTTTTGGTGCAATTTATTGGTGGATGGTAAAAGTAGGCTTTGCCATTGCTGGTGCATTGAGTGGTGCCATTATCACATTCGTTGGTTTTGATCCAGACCTTGCAACGCTAGACCAACAAGCGGCTGTAGATGGACTACATGCTTTCTTCTGTTTTTTTCCGATGGGAGGCACCATCCTCGCCATGTTTATCATGCGTAACTATAGCATTACTGAAGAGAAGGCTAAAGAAACAAAAGCTGCATTGGCAGAAAAAAGAAAATAATTAAGAAATCTGTAGTTTATTTCCGGAAATTTTGCTCCCATTTCCAAGCGGAAGCAACCATACTATTTAAATCTCGCTTGGCGCGCCAACCTAATATTTGTGTTGCAAGATCTGTAGATGCGTACATCACTGCTACATCCCCCTCACGACGGCTCGTGATTTCATAATTCAATCGAAGGTTGTTAACCGTTTCAAAACTTTTGATGACTTCAAGAACTGAATAGCCTTGCCCCGTTCCTAAGTTGTAAATTTCATAATTCGCCTTTTGTTGGCTTTTCATTAAATACGCTAGTGCTGCGACATGGGCTTCAGCTAAGTCTACCACATGAATGTAGTCTCTGACAGCAGTTCCATCATCGGTAGGGTAGTCATCTCCAAAGACCCAAAGTTTGTCTCTAAGACCTGCTGCTGTTTGGGTAATATAAGGCATTAAATTATTGGGAATCCCGCTTGGAAGCTCCCCAATAAGCCCCGAATCGTGTGCCCCTATAGGATTGAAATAGCGCAAGCTAATGACGGACAAATTTTTATTTGCAGTTGTATAATCTTCTAAAATTTCCTCAGCGATTTTTTTAGAATTACCATATGGTGAAAAGGGTCTTTTAACCGGGCTGTTTTCTGTCATAGGGAAAGACTCTGGGTCCCCATAAACGGTTGCAGAGGATGAGAATATAAAGCTTTTTATACCAAAGGTTTTCTGTGCATACAATACATTAATTAGGGCAAATAAATTGTTCTCATAATAACTCAATGGACTATCAACAGACTCCTTAACAGCTTTATAAGCTGCAAAATGAATGATAGCAGTAGCATCTTTGTGCTGCTCAAATGCCTCCAATGCGGCTTTTTTGTCTCTAAGATCTACTTTTGAAAAATGGGGCCGAATTCCTGTGATTTTAAAAATCCTGACAATTGTTTCTTCTGAGGCATTGGAAAGGTCATCAAAAATAACGACTTCATGACCTTGATCTATCAACGCAATTGAGGTGTGGGACCCAATGTAACCACAACCACCTGTAACTATTACTTTTGACATTCATTATAATTATAGGGGTCAAATATATTGATATTTTCAGAAAGTTTGTTTTTAATTTAAAAAAATATCGGGGTTGGCTAAAAATTCCATAAAAATTATAAATCCAGCCATTGCAAATATAAAATACCCAAAAAAATTCCGAAGTTTTAAGTTATCAAAATAACTTCCTAGTTGGGTGCCAATAAAAATCCCAAAAATAGCCAAGCAAGTAAAAGGCAACAAAAAAGTCCAATCAATATCCATGACCAAAGCATCCCCAAATAAAAATCCAATGAGTGATTTTAAGGTCACGATTGCCAGTGAGGTTCCAATGGCTATTTTAACATCAATATTTGTAAAAAACATCAAGGCTGGAATGATTAAAAACCCCCCACCTGCGCCCACGAGCCCAGTTATGCTGCCAATGAGCATCCCTCCAATTAAAATTAAGGGATAGCTGTGGGGTTTTGTTTTAGTACCTCGCTTTCTAATATTTTTTTTTGGTATTTTCAGCATGCTTAAACCTGCAGGGATCATTAGCACTGCAAAGCCCCCCAATATAACCATCCGCCTGCTGATGACAACATGGCCAATTAAAAACAATTCCTCTGGAATTATGGGCATTAAAAATAATCTAACAGCAGTAACACTCAAGATGGCGGGAAGTCCAAAAACAAGTGCAATTCTAAAATCTATGGTTCCTTTTTGATGCTGTTTAAAACTACCTACCAAGGCACTACAACCTACCACAAATAAAGAATATCCAGTGGCTAATTTTTCATCAATCATAAACAAATAGGTGAAAACTGGAACGGCGAGAATAGACCCACCGCCTCCAATAAGCCCCAAAATAATTCCTATAAATACCGCAAAAAAATAGCCAAGTGCTTCTGTCAAAACAATAATTTTTTATCTGGAAACACTGTGAAATGATTTTTGTGTTTGAGATTGTTTTTACAAATTAACAAAAATTGACATTAACATACTTTAACGCTTTGCCAATCTTTTTTTGTAACTTTAAATGTAAATTTGCCTTATTAATTGGTACAATTTCAGGCAATTATGACAAAAATACAGACATTTGATAGGCTTTATACTTTTTTGCTTTCTGAAAAGGTGAAATTAAAAATTGAAAAAACAATTCTGTTTATTGCTGTAATCAGTTTTGTCGTTCATCTTGCGCTTATTTATCTGAAACGCTATGGAATTTTAGATCTCTTCGAAACCTCCAATTTCTTTGATAATCCCATTGCAGCCATTTATACGCCATTCTCCTTTATATTAATTTACGAAGTATACTTGTTAATTTTCTATTTACCGAGATCTATAACGACCTACATAACCAAACAATACGAAATTATCACCCTCATTGTGATTCGTCGTATTTTTAAAGACCTGTCCAATTTGGAGTTGTCTTCGAATTGGTTTGAAATTAAAAATGATATCGCTTTCACCTACGATATCCTAACCGCTTTATTGTTGTTTTTTCTGATTTACCTCTTTTCTTATTTAAGAGAGAATTTAGACGCTTTAAATAAGAATACTCGCCTTAAAAACACTCAAATAAATCAGTTTATAAAAATCAAAAAAATAATGGCCTCTGCCCTCATTCCTATTTTTATTGGAATTGGTTTGTTCACTTTTGGCAGCTGGGTTACCTATTCAATGCCATCTAATATTTCGGCAGCCCTGAAAGATGTTAATAGTTTGTTTTTTGACGATTTCTTCGCAGTTCTTATTATTGTAGATGTATTGTTGCTTTTGGTTTCTTTTTTCTACACAGATCAGTTTCACAAGGTCATTCGAAACTCTGGTTTTATCATTTCAACCATTCTCATTCGAATGTCTTTTACAGTTGAAGGGTTTATCAATAACATTTTAATTATCGCTTCTATCGTTTTTGGTTTGGGGATTTTATGGGTTCACAACAAGTTTGTAAAAAACCTGAATTTTAACTAATCAATTATAAAACATAGCTATCGGCGCATCTGCTTTTTCTTTTTTGAACGCTTTTTTCTATGATTCCGCTTTGTAGACTGTTTACTTTTGATCATTTCCCATTGGTTAAATTGTTCATCAGATAGGATTGTTTTTAAACTTTCTTTCATGGCGATTTCATCATCCAATCTTGCGACTTTCATATTGTAGATATCCTCACTGCTTGGGCGTTCTTTAGGTTTATTTTCCATGCGCAACTTCATTTTTTTTGTCTTTTCTAAAATCAGTGCATACAGTTGAGCTTGCTGGTTTTGGTTTAAATCTAATTCTAGAGTCATCTTTTTGGACCAAAGCGTAGCTGATTGCTCAGGAGTCATCCTTTTCATCTCCTGCATGCGGGGGTTGGGCCGCTTTCCACGATCAGAATCCATGCCTCGCGGTTGTTGTTGTGCAAAGACTGAAATACTAAAAAGAAGGATTAAAATTTTTAAAATAGATTTCATGGCATTTTTTTGTTTATTCATTAATGTACAAAAATTATTCTGGATTTAGAACCACCTCAATTCGCTCTACAATATCTTGAAGATGGATGCGCGTCATGCCATCTGCCGTTCTAATGAGTCCCCGTTTTATCATGCGCTTCAGTTCATTTAATTCAAATCGAGTTACAGCTCTAATATCCGACTGACTTGTATTTACAGCAGTTGATTTCACATAATCGCTGCCCACTCTTTTACTTTGATTTTCAGCGGTTATGAGATAAGTAAGGCGGTCAATATGCGCCCTTTGAAGGTTTCGGCGGTAGGTCTCAATTTTTTGACCATTTTTGAGTTCTCTCCATATACTGTTGCGCAATGCAGAGGTTAAATCTGTCAGTTTAAAAGCTTCAGAACCATTTAAGGTTTCATTTTCAATAAGCCGCGCCATTTTCCCCAAACTCAATAGATTTTTCAAAGTTCGCTCTTGCAACTTGCGAATGCGTTCTA
>CAJWDI010000040.1:0-17280 GCA_913031185.1 uncultured Flavobacteriaceae bacterium
ATTTAATGGTTGCTGGTATATTAATTGCAGTTGCAACCACTATGAAATTACCTTTATCTACAACTTATGTCACTTTTATGGTGGCTATGGGAACATCATTTGCCGATAAAGCATGGGGCAGAGAAAGTGCTGTTTACAGGGTTGCCGGTGTTTTAAATGTTATTGGAGGTTGGTTTGGTACTGCGATTGGTGCATTTATAGCCTGTGGAACGGTGGTGTTTTTAATAAACATGAACCCTGCAGTGATAACGCCTATTTTCTTATTGCTTACGGCAATTATATTGTATAGAAATTATCTTGCACACAAAAATAAATCTTTAAACATCTCCAAAGATGACATTCTTAAAAGCTCTGAAAGTAGTTCTATTCAAGGCGTTATTCAGGAGAGCGCAAAAAATATCTCAAATGTGCTTAAAAGATCTAATGCTATTTACAGCAACGCCATAAATGGCCTAGCGTCTGAGGATATTAAACTTCTAAAGAAAAACAAAAAGCAAGTTGTTAAACTCTCAAAAGAGGTTGACAATTTAAGAGATAATATTTTTTATTTCATTAAAAACTTAGATGAATCTAGTCTTGAGGCGAGTGGATTTTACATAGATATTTTAGGCTATTTACATGACATGACACAGTCATTAGAATATATTTCTAAAGTAAGCTATAAACACGTTGACAATAACCACAAAAAATTAAAGTTTAAACAAATCAAAGAACTGAGTGAAATTAGTGAAGCAATAACAACACTATTTTCAGATTCTAGAAAAGCCTTTGATTCGCATTCATTTGATAAGATTGAGGATATTGCCAAGCGTAAAAATGATATTTACAATATATTAAAGTCTGATATAAAATCACAAGTTAAAAGGACTAGAGGTGCGGATGAGTCCAGCCCAAAGAATACAACACTATACTTCAATCTACTGTTGGAAACTAAAGATTTCTTAAAGGCTACAGGTAATTTAATAGACGAATACGAAAATTCACACAACAAATCTTCACAGTAAATAAAAAAACCCTTTCAAGTGAAAGGGGTTTTTTATTTATTACTACATATATTTAATTAGCCTTCGCAGCTTGTACACTCTTTCTTTTGTTTGAACTTTTGGGCGGCGTTCATACTGTGTTGGTAGTACAATGACTTCAACCCAAGTTTCCATGCAGTCACATGGATCTTATTGACATCCTTGGTAGGCATATCCGGATGTACAATGATGTTAAGCGACTGGCCTTGATCTATATGATTTTGGCGGTTGGCAGCCTGATAGATGATTGCCAATTGATCAATTTCAGAATAGGTTTTGAAAACTTCTTTTTCATTTTCAGATAAGAAATCAAGGTGCTGAACAGAACCATCTCTGTCTCTAATGTCTCTCCATACCTCTTGGGTATCCATGCCTTTTTCTTTTAAAAGTGTCACCAAGAAAGGATTTTTAATGGTAGTCTTTATTTTGGCAATATCTTTTACATATATATTAGACCATATGGGCTCTATGCCTTGAGATACTTGTCCTAGTATAAAAGCCGATGAAGTGGTTGGTGCAATCGCATTTAAAGTGGCGTTCCTTCTGCCGTAGCCTTTGAGTACTGCAGGTTCCCCAAACTTTTCTGCCAATTCTTCGGAGGCTTTATATGACTTGTCTTTTAAAGTTTTAAAAACCTCTGTATTTAAATTGAAGGCTTCTTGGCTGTCAAAAGGCAGCATTTTGGACTGTAATAAAGAGTGCCAGCCTAAGGTGCCCATGCCAAGCGCTCTGTTTTCCTTTGCAAAATTATAGGCGCGTTCCATAAATAAAAAGGTTTGTCGGTCGTCTAAATTAGGAGAGTCTTTATAGGATTCCAGTTTTTCTAAAAACTCGGTAATAACGGCGTCCAAAAAGTAAACCATGGTTTCCACAGCATCGGTATCTTTCCATTTGTCATAATGTAGTAAATTGATGCTTGACAAGACACAAACAAAAGACCAATTGTGATCTGAGGGTAGCATTATTTCAGTACATAAATTGCTGGCATAAATCGGCAGTGCTTTGTCCTTGTATACATCCGCAGCTCCGTTGTTTGCATTGTCTGTAAAGAAAATATACGGATAACCCATCTCT
The DNA here is from genome assembly GCA_913031185.1 of uncultured Flavobacteriaceae bacterium. GTDB lineage: Bacteria > Bacteroidota > Bacteroidia > Flavobacteriales > Flavobacteriaceae > UBA3537. The sequence continues at coordinate 2,097 of CAJWDI010000040.1, forward strand.
CCACGACTCTGTAAAACTTTGGCCCAGACGGTTCTCTTTTCAGTATCACCATCAATCATTTCTTGCATCCAATTATCAGTAACCGTGACACCATGAGTCAATTCCTGAATAGGGTTTCCTTCTGTTCCTATTTCCAAGAATTCCATAATGTCTGGGTGGTCGATGGGAAGATAAGGAGAAAAACGACCGCGTCTTACAGACCCTTGACTTACAACGTCTACCATGGATTCAAATAACCTCATAATGTGCACCGCCCCAGAGGCTTCGCCATTATTTTTTATGGCCGCACCACGGCCTCTGATTTTACCAAAATAGCCCGAGGTTCCACCACCTAATTTAGACATCATGCCCACTTCAGATTGGGTGTATAAAATATTTCCGATGTCGTCATCTATATGAGAACCGAAACAGCTGATTGGTAAGCCGCGTTTTTTTCCAAAATTTGACCAGACAGGTGATGCCAATGAGTAATAGCCCTCAGACATATAATAATAAAACTTATCTGCAAAACCAGGTATTTGTAGTATGTCTTCTGCTCGTTTTGCGATATTGGCAATGCGCTCTTCTGCGCTGATGCCCTCTCCCAAGTATCCAGCAGCTAAAAATTTTCTGCTATTTTCATTGAGCCAATCGAAAGATTTATCGGCGTTTGAATTTGCGTTTTGCTTGGATTCTTTTCTAGCTTGAATTAAATCTTGGTATGGCTTTTTTTGGTCTTGTTTGTTGGTTAGTTTTTTCTCCATGTGCTAAAATAGATCGTCGCTGGTTATACTTTGTGCTCTTTTACTGTAATTGATGGATCGTTTCACAAAGAAGTCTCCATGCTTGGTACCTATAATTTCGTCGTCAAACCATTCGGTTTCCGAAACTAATGTTTCATCGATTTCAAACACGCTATCAATTCCTATACTTTCAAGTGATTTGTTAAATCTGTTTTTCAAAAACTCGTTAATTACAGCCTTGGGTAAAAAATCTAACTCTCCGTTTTCGAAAATCCAATCGACGACATGCTGCTCCGCCTCAAAAGCTTCTTTGCAGATGTTTTGGATATAAGTTTTGTATTCTGATGTAAACCACTCTGGGTGTTCATTTTGAAGAATTTTAATCAAATCAATACCAAAATCTCCATGAATTTGCTCTTCTTTAGAAGTGGCCTCCACAACATTTGAAATTCCTTTGAGCATATTTTTGTGCTTGTTAAAAGCCATGATGATTAAAAACTGTGAAAACAAAGACACATGTTCAATAAATAATGAAAACAATAGAATGGCCTCAGCATATTCTTTATCGTCATCACTTTTTGAGTTCTTAAGAGCCGTTTCTAAATATTGAACTCTTTTCATGATGGCTGGCTTCTTTTTAAGCGCCTTAAATTCTGAGTTTAAGCCTAGTATTTCTAATAAATGGGAATAGGCATCGGCATGGCGGACTTCACTTTCAGCAAATGTAGAGCCGACTGAGCCAATCTCGGGTTTTGGAATTCTATGATAAAGATCTCCCCAAAAAGACTTTACAGCCACTTCTATTTGAGAAATTGCCAGCATGGTATTTTTGATTGCACTTTTCTCAGGAGCCGATAAACGTGACTTAAAATCTTGTATGTCACTTGTGAAATTAAATTCAGAATGAATCCAATAGGAATGTCTTATCGCAGGAACATATTCATATAACTGTGGGTATTCGTAGGGTTTTAGGTTAATGCGTTTTTCGAAAATGTCAGGCTGCCTATCTTGGCTTCTTTTATTTCTGTAGAGAATATAGGCTTTGGCAACTCCTGGAAAATTACTTTCCATGAGTTGTGTTTCTACAATGTCTTGAACTTCCTCAATTGTTGGAGTGTAGTCATGATCTTCGCTTTTTCGGTTTAATAATTTCTGGTAAACAGACAATGCAACGTCTTGCGCGTTTTCTGCATTGCCAACACCCACTGAATCCATCGCTTTTTGAATAGCTTGAGTTATCTTATCCAGATGAAAAGGGCTTGTACTGAAATCTCTTTTAATTATGTGTTCTATTTTCATAATTTTTAATATTTGGGTTATTCCCAGGCTGATCCTATTGGACAGTCAAGTTAAGTTCTGGTATGTATCGGATGATTTTCCCAGAAGATGAATGTTACTTTTTATCACTCTCCCAGCGCGATGATCTGCGCTTGTGTGATAAAATGGTCTATGTTTTGTTGTGAATTGGGCTCTTTTTGTAGCATCGTTAAATTGGTTGTTTTGATCTAATTTTTGGTTTAAGGTTATGGTTTTGGTTAACTCGCTACAAACCCGAGCTTCACAAAGAAACGAAAATTGTTGGCTTATATAAAAGTCATTTTTATAAACATTGACCCCAAGTTTTTAACAACAAGTAAGTTTTTTCTTACAAAAAAATTTCCCGCTATAATTTATAAATAACTAATAATCAGTTTATTATAAATTACTTCTCTCGTAAAAAGTAGTGTGGTCAGAAAATAAAAAAAACAGAAAAATATTTAGGAATTTAAAAAAGCTTTAGGACATGCGTTTATTTGCAAGCGCTTCAAGCGCTTCGTACCATGCCTTTCCAAATTTTCTAATGAGTGCCTCTCTAACAAATTTATATACTGGAATTTTTAGCACGTGACCTAAACTACAAGCCGGATCGCAAATTTGCCATTTGTGGTAATTAACGGCCGAAAATTCACTGTAATCTTTTACGCGAATGGGGTATAAGTGGCAGGAAACTGGTTTTTTCCAAGCAACATCACCTTGATTGTAGGCTTCTTCAATCCCACACATGGCTGTTTGACTTTCATCATAAATAACATAGGCACAATCTGCTCCATTAACAAGCGGTGTCTCCAACTCTCCATTTTCAGTTGTCACAAACAAGCCTTGGTTTTCGAGGGCATCAATACCCTGGGGGGTCAAATGGGGTTTTAATTTTGGGTAAATTTCATGTAATGTTTTGACCTCGTCAGCTTCTAGAGGCGCACCGGCATCCCCATCGATACAACAGGCGCCTTTACAGGCGGATAAATTGCATGCAAAATCATTGTCTAAAATCGCTTCAGATACTATTGTTTTTCCCAGTTGAAACATAAAACGAAGATACTGATTTTAAGGCATATGCTAACCAAAAAAAAATTGGTTTTTTAAATTTATATTTAAATAATTTAGCGAACTTTGACCTCACAAATTTATGAGAATATGAATTTCAATCTTAAAGAAATTTTTACGGTTTTTATGGTGCTTTTTGCGGTGATTGATGTGGTTGGTAACATCCCTATCATTATTGATTTAAGAAAAAAGGCAGGGCATATTCAAAGTGAAAAAGCGGCGATTATTGCAGGGGCGATCATGATCGTTTTCTTGTTTATTGGCAATAGTATTCTGAACTTGGTCGGTATAGACGTGCACTCATTTGCAGTGGCGGGGGCCTTTATATTGTTTTTTATAGCGCTAGAAATGATTTTGGGCATCACACTTTACAAGCAGGACGAAGAGTCGTCTTTAAATGCGACGGTATTTCCCTTGGCATTTCCCTTGATTGCTGGTCCGGGAAGCCTCACTACTATATTGTCCCTAAAATCTGAGTTTTACACAGAAAACATCATTGTGGCCATCGTTATTAATGTCCTGGTTATTTTTTTGTTTTTAAAGACCTCTGTAAAAATTGAGCGCATGATTGGACAAAATGGGATCAACATCACTCGAAAGATATTTGGCGTGATACTACTAGCCATTGCCGTAAAATTATTCACGTCAAATATTAAATTTTTACTTTAATTAATGAAAATCGCAACTTACATCATCTCGTTTATCGCATTGGTCACATGCGCATTTAATGTCTCAAAGATTGATTTTCAAGCACCTTTGGAAAACGAAAGTTTTACAGCGCTCATTACGGCAATAGCAGCAGCTTGCGCCTTTCTCATAGCAAGCCTGTTAATAATTTCTAAAAAAGTAGATCGCGTGGTAAAAACCAAGACCTAAAGTGGGATAAAGTTAACTTCAATACCAGATTTTTCTAAGAAATCTACGCCAGATAAATCTTTATAAGCGGTACTGTAAACCACTCTTGTGATGCCAGCTTGATAAATCAATTTACTGCAATTTTTACAGGGTGACAATGTAATGTATAGCGTTGCCCCTTTACAAGACTGGGTTGAAGCCGCAACTTTAAGAATGGCATTGGCTTCAGCATGGAGTACATACCATTTTGTATACCCCTCATCATCTTCACAAATATTTTCATATCCTGTTGGGGTGCCATTGTATCCGTCAGAAATGATCATGCGATCCTTGACAATTATGGCCCCCACCTGTCTTCGTTCGCAGTAGGATAGTTTAGCCCATTCGCTGGCCATTCGAAGGTATGCCTTGTCGTATTTTAATTGTTTGGTGTTCGACATTTGATGCTAAAAATATTTGCCGAATATAGGCCGTTTACGCCGCAATTGCAATTTTTAAATTAGGAAAACATTGGGCTCATAAAAATCAAAGGCAAAATAAATCCAAGTATGATTGAAGAGATCACCAAAACCCAATCTCTATTTGAGAATCTGAAAATACTCTGAAAGACAAAACTTAAAATAAGGGTGCACAAAACAATGATAAATTGTCCTATCTCAATCCCAATGGAGAATTCTAAAATTGATAAAATGGTGTTTTCTTTGGAGTGCACCAATGATTCAAAGGCATTGGCAAAACCCAGGCCATGAACCAAGCCAAAAAACAAAACAATCCCATACATTAAATAAGGGCGTCTTTGTTTGGATTTCTCTGCCGTTAAAATATTGTAAACCGCCATAAAGAAAATGGTAATGGGAATGAGCCATTCCGTGACATTGACATTTAAATTAACGATATCATAAACCCCTAAAATTAAACTCAAAGTATGGCCCAAGGTAAATACGGAGATGAGGATCAAAAGTCGTTTCCAGTCTTTAAAAATGAAGGGGACTGAAACTATAATCACAAATAGAATATGATCGTATCCATCAAAATTTAAAATGTGGTAAAGCCCTAGTTCAAGGAATTTTAAAAAGCTTTGTAGCATTGGATGTGTTTTTATGAATCAAATTTAATAAAATATTTAAGCTAAATGCCTATGCGTCTAAAAAATACTTACAACGCTTTAAAGGCCTCTAAACCAAGCTTTAGAAAAGCTTCATAATTTTTTACATCGGGGGTATACCCCACTTTTGGAGCCAACTCTATTTTTGCATCTGGACTCAATAAAACATAAAAGGGTTGTGAATTGGACTGAAAAAATTCAGTTTGAAAATGAGCCCATTTATGACCAAAATTAGTGAGGGTGCGAGAGCCACCTCCGAGTCGCTCTACGCTTATTTTTTGGGCTTCAGGTAGTGCTTTCTTGTCATCGACATAAAGGGAGATCAGAACGTACTCATTTTCAAAATAAGGGGCAATGGACGGTTTGGACCAAACAATTTCCTCCATTTTACGGCAGTTTACACAAGCATAACCCGTAAAATCTAAAAGGATCGGTTTGTTAACTTTTTGTGCATAGGCCACGCCCTTTTTGAAATCTTTAAAAGACTTAAAGTTATTAGGGGTGTCATTGGGATATAAAATACTGTGCCCAACAGGTGGGGCAAGTCCGCTTAAAAGGGTCAATGGGGTAAATGTTTTAGTGGTGTCATTTAGTTTAAATCCCGAGCCTAAATACACTACGAAAGCAAACACTAAGAGACCGGAAATGATTCTTAAAAAGGAGCGCTTTCTTATAGGACCGTCGTGCGGAAATTTAAGGACTCCGAAAATATAAAGGGTCAAGCCCAGAAAAATAAGAATCCAAATGGCTAGAAAAACTTCAATTTTTAATAGCCCCCAGTGCTGAACAAGATCGGCGTTAGATAAAAATTTGAAGGCCAGTGCCAACTCTAAAAAGCCTAAAACTACTTTTGTAGTATTGAGCCAGCCACCGGACTTAGGCAGCGCCTTGAGCATGTTTGGAAACATTGCAAACAGTGCAAAGGGGAAGCCAAGAGCCACACCGAAACCACCCATTCCTGCAGTCAGTTGCCATGCCCCGCCATTAGAAGATAAAGATCCTGCCAAGAGCGAACCTAAAATTGGGCCTGTGCACGAAAAGGAAACGATGGACAGCGTAAGTGCCATAAAAAAGACCCCCAAAATACCACCAACACCCTCGCCTTGACTTGTAAAATTAGTCCACTTGGAAGGGAGAGTCAGTTCGTAATACCCAAAAAATGAAAACGCAAAAATTATAAAAATTAAAAAGAAAATGACGTTGAGCCATACATTGGTTGAAATTTCATTTAGAATATCGGGATTTACGGAGTCCAAGAGGTGGAAAGGGATGCTTAAGATCAGGTAAACCAAAACAATAAATAGGCCATAAAGCAGCGCTTTCATAAAACCAGAATTATCGTCTGTTTTTTTTGTGAAAAAACTAACGGTCAAAGGAATCATTGGAAAAACACATGGGGTTAACAATGCGAGCAGCCCCCCTAAAACACCAAGGGCAAAGATCCGCCAAAGCGACCTAGAGCTTTTAGAAACTTCGCTGTAATGCTTAATTTGATCCGGCTGCATGCCGTAAAGTTTTACATTTGCGTTTTCTGAAATAATTTCGGTTTCAATCTTTGAGGCGGAAGCAACTGCCAGGCCTTTTGCAGGGGTGTAATTAAACGCAAAAGGATTGTCAGGCTTATAAGTACATCGAGAATCATCACAAGTCATGTATTCAACATTACCGATCAGATCAAAGGCGGATTGCTCAATAATTTTAATGCGTTGTACAAAGACTGCACGCTTATAAAATTTCGAAACCACCATTTCAAAAACAGCATCGTGTTTTGTCACTTTATTGAGTGGCTTTTCATAAGGGGCCCCAAGAGTTTCATAGAACGGTGATGCTTCAAAAGAAATAACGGTAGGCAGTGGTCCGCCTTCCTCAAGAAATTGAGAGTAAATGGCCCAATTTTTTTCAATGTTTGCCGTAAAGACCAATTCGTATTCGAGGGGTTCTACTGGAACTACGCTCAACTCCCACTTTACGGGATTTAAAATTTGCGCAAAGGAATACTGGGCGACTAAGGCTAGGATTAGAACGAGGGGGTTTTTCATGTTTTTGGGATATATGATCAACAAATTAATGAAAAAATAAAAGGATTAAAAAAATTTACTCCTCTAAAATAACATCAGGGTGTAGAAGCGGTTTGTAATTTGGTGGCCTAAGACTTGACTTTCGCTAGGATTTCTTCTCTTAAATCAAGATAGGATAGCGTCACATCAGAAATAATTTTCTCAGCCGGTTGGCCTTTGGAATTCTTGAAAAATTCAACACCCGACGGGCCAAATTTTTTCTTTAAATTTCTATCACTCCACTGCATCATTTCGTACATGATAGGGTACATATCAATGCCCATGTCTGTTAGGTAATAGAGTTTGGTTTTTCGATCGTTTGGTCGCTTTGTGAATTTTATTAAGCCGTTCGCAGTCAATAACTCTAGGCGATTTGCTAAAATATTGGTTGCAATTTTTTCTGATGATTTTATGAATTCAGTAAACGTTTTTTTACCCATAAACAAATCCCTCATAACAATTAAAGACCACTTGTCACCAATGATGTCAAGTGCACTTGTGAGCGGGCAATTAGATCTATTTTTTTTCATAATTTATAAAACTTTACAGTAATTATCGATAATTTCACAATAATTACCCAAATTTAGTATAAAATTAGTATAAATTAAACAACCTTCAATAAAATTTAACGTATTTTAATGTTAAATATATTCATTCTTAATAATTCTAGAAAGCGCGCTAATGCTTGCCATGACAACTAAAGTTTGTGTTTAGTCGGGATGATAGGATTTAAAACCTTAACAAACCCTCATTGCAAATATTAGGCTCAGCTCTCATAAGAAAGTACACTTTCTACAGAAACTATTGACTATAGTTAGTCGGGATGACAGGATTTGAACCTGCGACCACACGACCCCCAGCCGTGTACGCTAACCGGACTGCGCCACATCCCGTTTTAAAAGCAGCAAATCTATTTATTTTATGTGAATTTCTCTAAAAAAAGCTAGAAATAATCGCCATTTTAATTGTTGGTCTTAGTTTTTAATGCAAATAAAGTATCTTTTTCTAAGCCAAAACGACACTTTCACCAACAGAATTAGTGCAGGAACTTCTACCAAAGGCCCAATGACACCGGCAAAAGCTTGATCCGAATTTAATCCAAAAACGCCAATAGCTACAGCAATGGCCAATTCAAAATTATTACCGGCTGCCGTAAAGGCAACTGAAGCTGTTTTATCGTAGCCTGCGCCCATAGCTTTGGTAAAGAAAAAACCAATGATAAACATCAATACAAAGTATATTAACAAGGGAATCGCGATGATTAAAACATCCTTTGGTATTTCAACGATAAGTTCACCCTTCAGTGAAAACATCACCACAATGGTAAACAATAGAGCCATGAGCGTAAGCGGTGAAATTTTAGGTATAAAGACTTCTGTGTACCATATTTCACCTTTGAGCTTGACCAAAATCAAGCGGCTTAAAATCCCTAATAAAAAAGGGATTCCAAGGTAAATGAGAACACTTTCGGCAATGAGCCCGATGGAAATCTCTACAATGGCGCCTTCAAACCCTAAATATGGCGGCAAGACAGTGATAAAAATCCAGGCATAGAAACTGTAAGCAAATACCTGAAAGATGCTGTTAAGGGCTACCAAAGCGGCGCCGTATTCGTTGCTACCCTCAGCCAAATCATTCCAAACCAAAACCATGGCAATACAGCGGGCCAACCCGATTAAAATCAAACCCACCATGTAGCCTGGATGGTCTTTTAAAAAGATCAAGGCCAATGCAAACATGAGGACAGGGCCTATCACCCAATTGAGCAGAAGTGAAATGGATAATATCCTAGTATTTTGAAATACTTTGGGCAACAATGCATAATTGACTTTAGCCAACGGAGGATACATCATGACAATAAGACCAATGGCAATGGGTATGTTGGTCGTCCCGCGACTCATACCGTTGATGACTTCAGAAATACTGGGCATAAAATACCCCAAACTAACCCCAATGCCCATGGCTACAAAAATCCACAGTGTAAGGTTTTTATCGAGAAAACTTAATTTTTTTTGGCTCATGATTTATTGCTTAATATTTGAAAATACGTGTTTCAATTCTGTGGCTATTTGTAAACTGCGCTCTCTATATTTTTCGGCTTGTTGCGAGGTGTTATCAAAAGCTTTTGGATCCTCAAAAGGCAATGGAATTCGAACCTCAGCGCCAGGAATATACGGGCAGTCTTTGTCGGCCTGAGAACAAGTGAGAATGGCTGCGAATGCAGTCTTTGGATTCTCTACGTGGTCATAGGTTTTAGAAAACCCTTTAATGGGGGTTTGCTGCGCTGAAAACTTAATGGCATACAACGGGTTTTTCGTATGTGTTTGAGAATCAATTTTAAAGCCACTGGTCTCTAAAGCCCTGGCAGCCGCAGGAAATAGGGCAGTGCTTTCTGTCCCCCCAGAATAGCAAAAAATCGTTTTGATGTTATAGAAATGGCCCAGCGCCTGGGCCCAAACCTGAGACAAATGGCTGCGCCTGGAATTATGGGTGCAAATAAAATTCAGTTTAATGGGTTGACCCGCATCTACTTTAGACTGAATGAAATCTATTAACGGTTGTAATAAATTTTGCCGGCTTGAAGAAATTGAGCTTGTATCTAGGCATTTGATTTGTATTTGGAGGATTTTAAAAAGCATGGTTAGGTCTATTTTAAATTTTCAACAACATTGGTAGGCGTTCAGATCCTGGTCTAAAAAAGCTGACAGGATCTGTTTCATTTTAGCCCAATTTTTAAAATCAACACAATAACACACCGTGGTCCCTTCTACATTGCCTTGAATTAAGCCTAGGGATTTGAGCGCCTTGAGGTGCTGAGAAATTGTGGCTTGTGCCAGGCCAATTTCCAAAACCAAATCGCCACAAATGCATTGGTTTGTTTTAAATAGATGTTGTAAAATGGCCACTCTTGCAGGATGCCCAAGAGCTTTTGCAAATCTCGCAACCGCATTTTGCTCAAGGGGAAAAATTTCTGTTTTGGCAAGGCCCATATGTGGTGATTTATTTAATTGCAATATTACGATTAATAAACTACTTTGAAAAATTATTTTGTTTTATGTTGAGAAAATATTGTAGGTTTACAAAGATGCATTTAAAAAGACATATCGCAATATTAGCCAGTTGCTTAGCTGCTGCTTTTTTCTTAGGAGCTATAGACGCTAAAGTCTTGTCCATTTCAGACCTTTTTCTATTAAATGGCAACGGTATTGCACTTTTTGTATACACTTTACTTTTTATGGCAGTGGCCTATACTGGGTATTGGATTTACATAAGGCGGAAAAACTTTTAAAAGACTTGAATAACACTAAAAAACCCACCTTTTGGTGGGTTTTTTTAGTTGGTTAGTAGGTATGCACTTGATATTTTAATCTAACTTTGACTGATTCCAAAGTTCATTATGCCTAAAGATTTTTCCTTCCGCATTAAACCCATGGTTAAACAAAACCGGAATTACAGTCACCTTATTGTCGGACTTACGTGTCAAGGAGACACGCCACCAAGACTGAACGTAGTTGCGTTGTGAATCAAATTCATAATATTTAATCCAAACACAGTCAAAGCTGTTTACCGAATAGGACTCTAAAAATTCCATTTGAAGGGCCTTAAAATCAGCTTTTGATAATGGATCATTGCCCCAGTCATTAAACAAACCATCAAACTGTGCATTGTCGGCAAAAGCTTCGTAAAACGCATCCATATCGTTAAACTCAATGGCGTGCAGGGCTTTTCTAACCGTGTTGATGTTTGGATGGTGGGAATAAATTTGACCATCTTTTAGTTCTCTTTGGCTTCTCCAACTTTCAGCAAAAGGCATTTGATTTTGATAAATTCGCAAGAACACGATTTTACCGTCGGAAGTGACGCCATATTGCGCATGTCTTGGTTGTGAAAATTTAACCCCTGTAGTGCCGCCGATCCCGGTGATTTTTTCCCATGCATACACCCAAGTTAAATTACTGAAGGTGTCATCTTTATATTCTACTGCGTCTGGGTAGCCGTTTTTGGTGTGGTTTAAAGTAAAGTAACGGTTGTAAGTTTGCCAATTTGCAATATTTTGAAGAAACGCTGCTTTGGTCGTTGCCTCTGCATCCTTGTTCATGTTGTCGCCACTAAAACCCTTAAAGTCGTCTGCAATCAGACTTGCTAATTTTAAAGAGTCTTTTGCATTGACGGCCGCATACATTTGATTGATCACATCAATTGCAGGGTGCTCGATGTACATGGTACCATTTTTCTTTTTTTGAGCAGACAGCAATAAACAAAGTGTTAAGGCTGCTAATGTTAATTTGGTTTTCATAAAGTAATAATTTGATTGATTAAATTAGTTTTTAAGAGCAACTAATATAGAATTAAAATTTTAAAAAACCCCTTGTCGAAAAGGGGTTTAACGTTTTTAATCTAACCGATATCAGTCCGGAAGTTGTGCGGGATTAAAATAGTAATCCTCTCTGGAGATCTCTCCTTTTTCATTAAATGCGTGTTGAATGTGCTGTTTAATGGTTGTTGTATTTCCAGATTTTTTATTTTTAAATTTCATATTCCACCAAGAGATTACAACACTGCCATCGCCCTCATAATCTAATACATCAGGATAACCGCTTTCGTTAATTTCCAACAAATCAAAAACTTCCATGTAGCTGTTAAAATCCGCAAACTCCTCGTCTAATGTCTTGTATTCATTTAGGCCTGAATTCATGACATCATAAAAGGCGGTAGATGCTGTGTAGTGGCTTTTTATTTCGTCAACGTCTTTTGTGAGGTAAGCTTGCATGAGAAGTCGAACTTTTGAAACCAGGGGGTGATCCTTATAGATAACCCCGTTTTTTGTGGTATCATAGGCATCGTATGCTTTATTCCAAAGCACTTGGTCATCCATGATGTTCACCGATAAAATTTTACCGTTTTCGCCAACTCTAAAACTTGCGTGGCGTGGCATGTTTAATGAAACGCCAGTGTTTTTATCGTAACCTGTCATCCAGGTGTAGGTCATGACGTCCAGAACATTGTCTTTCTTATATTCAAAAGCGTCTGGATAAGAGCCGCCATAATGTTTGATTTCAAAATTTTCAATGTTTTTACTCAGATAGTTTGATCGGCCTAAAAGCTGCTTTAAGGTCCCCGGTTTTTCTCGCATTGTTGAATTTCTCCATTTAAAGTCATCCGAAACAAGGCTTTTAATTTTTTCGAGATCACCTGCTACAAAAGCCGTGTTAAATTCCTCCACAGCCTCCATTGCTGGATGTTCTATATAAATGGTACCATTTTTCTTTTTTTGTGCAGACAGTACCAAACAAAGTGTTAATGCTGCTAATGTTAATTTGGTTTTCATAAAGTAATAATTTGATTGATTAAATTAATTTTAAAGAGCAACTAATATAGGGATTAAATCTTAAATCGTTTTGGCAGCGAAAGCGGGTTCATTGCCTCCTTATTATCATCAATTAATTTAAGTTTAACCTACTTAAGAGGTTTAGAAATAGCAGAATTAAAAGAAGAAGATATGCCAATGGTTTCCTAAATAAAAAAGTCAAGAATTAAATTACCTATAGTCATTCCTACAGCGACAAAGATGAAAGACCAAAAACATTTTTCAGCCAATGTTGCATCGTCTTTCCATTGTCCCCATTTATTTTTCATTGGATTTCGTAATTTCATAGCCTAAATATAAGAAATGTATCTCTAACCTACTTAAGAGGTTTGGAAATAGCAGAACTAAAAGAGGAAGATATGCCTATGGTTTAGGATTAATTAATGTTGTTTTTTATGACAAGATGCGCAAAGGGATATTAGCCATTTAATAGGTTCTTTTCCTATTTTGTATTTAGCATATCTTAGGTGATGAACTTGAGTTGCTTTATTGCCGCAATATTGACAAGTCCAATTATCCCTTCTCAAAACGACATACCTCTTTCTTTTCCAAGCATCTGACTTAAGATACTCCCTATATTTCCGAGTCCTGTCTGCTGACCAAATATGTCCCCCTACATATTTCCCAAATATTGCTTGAGTAAATAATTTGCTGAAAAAACCCATACTGTAATTCCTTTATGGCTAAATTTTATTTATCAGGAAAATGTACAATGATTCCATTGTCTTCCTCAATAACAAATCCGATTTTTCCTTTGTATGAGGATTCAGGGCAACTATAAGTTACATAATCAGTGCCACCAAAGTTGACAATTTTATGATAACTACATTTTTCTTTTACCTCGTTGAGAATTAAATCATAATCACTTTTATCATTTACACCCAAGAAAGATGACCTTGAAAACTGAAAAAAGAAAGAATCACCTTTAGGGTCATAATAAAGCCATTTGGTAGATTTATTCCCTTCAATAGAATCTCTTTGAATATTAAATCCATATGTAATTAATTCGCCTTCATCACTATTATCAATCTCATAGTTATTCTCAATAGCAACTTTCTTAAACATTTCTGCAGAGTTAATAGACATTATGTCTTTATATGTTTGACTATATGAGAATAATGGAATAAACAGTAATAAAAGCAACTTTTTCATAGTATATCAAAAGTAAAATTATTTTTCGAGTTTTCAATAAAATGACAATAACTTACCCCTTAAATACTTGATTATTAAAAATTTAACCTGTAACTTTACAAATATCTTCGCTATTAAGTTGTACGTTAACTTGTCACTTTTGGCGGTGCCACAAGCAACGCCGCCTAAAACAAATTGCAAAAAACTTATTGTTGTATTTAAACGTATTATACAAATATCTGTGTAATAAAAAAGCCCTACATCTCTGTAAAGCTTTTGCTCCTCCTCTTGGGCTCGAACCAAGGACCCTCTGATTAACAGTCAGATGCTCTAACCAACTGAGCTAAGGAGGAATATTTTCACTTGCGCGAGCGCAAATATATGCCATTTTTTAGTTTACACCAATAGAAAGCAAAAAATAATTAGCTAAAAATGGCCTTGTAAATGTCATTGCCATTGGCAAATAAAACCAAGGCAATTAAGATGAAAAATCCTACCGTTTGGGCATATTCCATAAACTTATCTCCAGGCTTACGGCCCGTCACCATTTCATACAATAAAAACACCACATGACCCCCATCTAACGCCGGAATAGGAAGTAAATTCAAAACCCCGAGCATAATGGATAAAAAGGCAGTAATGTTCCAAAAAGCATACCAGCTCCATGTCTCCGGGAAAATGTCCATAATGGCTTTAAAACCACCGACTCCTTTATATGCACCGGTACTGGGTGAAAAAATCAATTTGAGTTGGGCCCAATAACCAACAACTGTTTCATTAAATTGATGCAATCCAATGCCGATACTTTGGCCGAGGCTGTACTCTTTTCTGATGATTTTTCGAAAGCCTGCGGCTTCAAAATCTTTTGAAGTGTTTTTACTAATGAACTCTATCATACCAGCCGCATTGACTTGAACTTTGCGCTCCAATAAAGTACCATTGCGCAATACGCTTAAAACTGCTGTTTGTCCTTTTCTAGCCAACAGCAAAGGCGTTGACTGGTCGGAAAACTGTGCGGGTTCCCCATCAATGGCTATAAGTAAGTCGCCGGGCTGTAAGTCGACATCAGAATTGACAGAACCTTCCATAGGAACATCAAAAATAAAGGGTATTCTAAGATCTATAAAATCTCTAGATTTTGAGGTACTCAATTGCCCAAGAAAATCCACTGGGAATTCCAGTGTTTGCACATCGCCGTTACGTGAAATGGTCATGGTTTTGGCAGTGATAATTTTCTTTCTTATTTCAGTATAGTAGGCAATCTCGGAGCCATCAATGGCTAAAATGTTATCCCCTGTTTTAAGGCCGAGATTTTCAAGGACGGGGTTAGAAATCAAATAGCCACCGCGTACCGTTTTGGCGTCTATATCGGCATCGCCATAAGCAAACGCTATAAAAATATAAACCAAAGCCGCCAAGACGAAGTTGACCGTGACCCCCCCCAACATAATGATGAGCCGTTGCCATGAAGGCTTGGATCTAAACTCCCAAGGCTGGGGGTCTTGCTCCATCTGCGCTGTATCCATGCTTTCATCAATCATGCCTGCAATCTTGACATAACCGCCCAAAGGCAACCAACCAA